>CAZMPE010000112.1:0-6277 GCA_964567955.1 uncultured Phycisphaeraceae bacterium
GGTTCGTGCAGCTCTTTGACTGGGGCTGGGACACGCACGGCACGGGGCCGAGCGACGACATCATCACGCAGCTGCCGCTCAAGTGCCGGCAGACGGACCGGCCGGTGGCGGCGTTGATCCGCGACCTGAAGAGGCGCGGACTGCTCGAGGACACGCTGGTGGTGTGGAGCGGCGAGTTCGGGCGGACGGCGATGAACGAGGAGCGGAACGGATCGAAGTTCCTCGGCCGGGACCACCACCCGCACTGCTTCACGATCTGGATGGCGGGAGCGGGCGTGCGGGCCGGGAGCGTGATCGGTGCGACGGATGAACTCGGGTACCGGATCACGGAGACGCCGGTCCACGTGCACGACCTGCAGGCGACGATCCTGCACCTGCTCGGGCTGGATCACGAGCGGTTCACGTACCGGTTGCAGGGACGGGATTTCAGGCTGACGGATGTGCACGGGCGGGTCGTGCCGGACCTGCTGGCCTGAGGCGGGCACGCGAGGAGCAACCGGAGATGCTGGATCGACGCGAGATGTTGAAGGCGGCCATGTACGCCGCGGGGCTGCTGGCGGGTGGAGGATGCGCGATGAGTGAGAATCGGGAGCGCGGGCCGTTGTTCAGGATTTCGCTGGCGCAGTGGTCCCTGCACCGGACGATCCGGGCTGGGAAGCTGGACAACCTGGACTTCGCGAAGACGACCCGGCGCGACTACGGGCTCGAGGCGGTCGAGTACGTCAACCAGTTCTTCATGGACAAGGCGGGCGACGCGGCGTACATCGCGGAGATGAAGAAGCGGGCGGACGGCGAGGGCGTCCGGAGCCTGCTCATCATGTGCGACGGCGTCGGGGCGCTGGGCGACGCCGACGAACAGAAGAGGAAGCGGGCGGTCGAAGACCACTACGCGTGGGCGGACGCCGCGAAGACGCTGGGGTGCCACTCGATCCGGGTCAATGCCGAGAGCACGGGCACCTATGAGGAACGGATCGGGAGGGCGGCGGACGGGCTGCGCCGGTTGACGGAACACGGCGCGGGGCTGGGCCTGAACGTGATTGTCGAGAACCACGGGGGGCTGTCGTCCAACGGGGCCTGGCTGGCGGCGGTGATGCGGCGGGTCGATCACCCGCGGTGCGGGACGCTGCCGGATTTCGGGAACTTCGACCTGGGCGACGGGAAGACGTATGACCGGTACAAGGGCGTCGGGGAGATGATGCCGTTCGCGAAGGCGGTGAGCGCGAAGGCGCACGCGTTTGATGAGCGTGGCGAGGAGACGGGCACGGACTACCGGCGGATGCTCAAGATCGTGATGGACGCCGGCTACCGCGGGCACATCGGGATCGAGTACGAGGGTGAGGGGCACTCGGAGGATGAGGGGATCCGGCTGACCAAGGCGCTGCTGGAGCGGGTGCGCGGGGAACTTGAAGGCGGTTCCTAACGCGCAGGGCGCGAAGAGCTTGAAGAAAACAGACTAGAGATCGGGCTGTTGGGACTCTTCGCGTGCTTTGTCTGTGGCCCGCCGTGCTACGGCTTCGCGGAACGGGGCAGCCAAAGGTCGAGCAGCACGGCGAGACAAAGGAGAGCGGTGACAAGCGTGTACGTCCCCCCGGCCGCGGCGATGACGTAGACGAAGGCGACCGACTTCGGCGCCAGCCACCAGCTCGCGAGATCGGCGAACAACGCGGCGCCGGCGAGGAGCACGCCGAGCCCGATCAGCCGCCCCGGCCAGCGCGTAAAGAAGGCGAGCAGCGCCAGCACGATCGTCAGCGATCCCAGCGCCAGGGCGTGCGTGTGCGTGGATGCCGCGAGGATCTTGACATCCGTCGGGTTGATCTGCCGGCTGAAGGCGACCTTGCGGATGTCGTCGAAGAACTCCAGGGGCAGCCGCTTCGCAACGGCGTCGGTCGAGTTGCGCCCGTGGCAGGAGACGCAGGAACGGGCGATGATCTCGTTCGGAGCGGCATCACCGAGGTCGAGGTTGTCGTAGTCCTCGCTGATGCGAGAGCCCCTGAGCCAGTTGAGGAGCACATCACGCTCGGCCGCTGCGAGTTCGGCCGGGTGGTTGCGTTCGAGGGCGGTCAGAAGCGCGGCGGGCTGCTGGACGCCGCGGTAGGCGCCCTCCAGGTCGACCATCGAGATGCCCTTCTGCTCGTCCCGGTTCTCATGGTGCCAGACGAGGTGCTGGAGCGACGCGGCCAGGCCTCCGAGAATTGTCAGAACGAGGAACGTCAGCCCGAGGCGGGCGGAGAATCCGAGCAAGCGGAGCTGGAAGGGCGAGTCCATCGGTTCATGCACCCTTGAGCAGGTCCTGGTCGATCGTGACGGTTTCACCGGTGGTCACGGCGCGGTGGCACTGGATGGCGACGGCGGTGGCCCGCAGACCCTCCTCGGCGGAGCAGACCGCGGGGCGGCCCTCGGTCACGCTGACCAGGAAGTCGGCCATCGCGTAATAGAGCGGCGAGTTGGGCAGGCCGACGCCCTCCTTGAGTTTGCCCTGCGCGGCGAGTTTGGTCGCGTCGGCGATGAGCGTGATCCCCTCGTCGTTATGGAACTGCTGGCGGTTGGCGTAGACCTCCCAGCCCTGGGTCGGGGCGTCGGCCTCCTTGAACATCCACCCCGCGTTCCAGGCCAGCTTGATGGTGGCGTTGGAGCCGTACAGCACCTCGTGCCGGCTCTCGAACGAGCTGCCGAGCGTCGCCTCGTAGAGCATCACGACGCCGTCGTCGAAGGTGAGCGAGCACCAGATGGTGTCCGCCATCTTCCGGCCATCGTCGTGCACGCGGATCGCGCCGCTGCCGCGCACGCTGACGGGGTAGCGCCCCAAGTACCAGTGGAAGACGTCGAACTGGTGGGTGCCCATCTCTCCGGAGAGGCCGAGCGAGACCTCGGGGTCGAGGTGCCAGTTGAGGGCCTTCTCGAGAGCGGGGTTTGAAGCGGGGGAACGCCAGGCCGATTTCTGGTTGTGCTGGCCGCGCAGGCTGACGAGGTCGCGCACCGAGTCGGAACGGAAGAACGTGCGGGCGAGCTTGTAGATCGGGTTCGATCGCGCCAGCAGCCCGGCCTGGAAGACCTTGGACGAGCCGCGGGCGGCCTGCACGATGGCGCGGCAATCCTCGACGGTGTGGGCGATCGGCGCCTCGCAATAGACGTGCTTGCCGGCCTGGACCGCCGCGACGGCGATCTCCTTGTGCAGGTGCGTCGGCGTGGCGATGACGACGGCCTCGATCTCCTTGCGCGTATCGAGCATCTGGCGGTAGTCGGCAAAGCCCTCGGTCCCCGACGCACGCCGGAGGCCGGACTGCAGGCGCGAGTCCTCGACGTCGCAAAGGGCGACGATCTTCGCCTGCTCGAACTTCTGGAGTTCGCCGATCGCCGCGCGTCCCTGGCGGCCGACGCCGATGACGCCGATCGGGACCTGTGCCGCGCCGCGGGGCATCGCCGCGAGTGTCAGGTCCGGGAGGAAAGCGGCGGCGGCGAGGGTGCCGGCGGTGTGCTTGAAGAACGTGCGGCGGTCGGTGTGGGACATGATGACTCCGTGTTGACCAAAGGGTAGCGGAAGGCGGGGTCAGGGTGTGATCGAGCCGGCGTGCGGGCCGTCGATGGCCCAGTCGGCGGGGCCGGAGAGGGCGCGGTCGATCACGGAGGTGAACTCGGGAGGCAGGGCGCGAGGGCGACGGCGCTCGATGAGCGCGGGCTTGGCCCAGGCGTCGCAGGCGGCGGCGACCGGGCCGATGACGGCGGCGGCGCGGGCGCAGTCGGCGGGTGCTCCCGTCCGCGGGTCCATGACATGGCCGAAGCGTTCGCCGTCGCGTTCGATCTCGCGGCCGGAGGGGGCCGAGACGGCGAGGCAGCCATCGCGGAGCGTGACCACGGGGCCGCCTCCCGCGATGGCGACCCGCCAGCCCGGAGTATCCGGCGGGGCGCCGATCGCGCCGATGCAACTGGTTCCGCCGTGGACGAGGGCGCAGGTCACGCCGTGCCGACGCAGGATGCGGATCGCGGAGTCGATGGCGTAGCCCTTGGCGATGCCGCCGAGGTCGAGAGAGACGCCGCGACGGGCGAAGCGCACGGTCTGGTCGGATGGATCTAGCTGCGCGGACGATCCATCGTTCGCCGATCCTTCGACCGCTGCGCCGGGCGCCTCGGAGCGGAAGCCCCATCGCGCCATGGCCGCGCCGATGCAGATGTCGAAGAGGCCCCGGGATTCGACCCGGATCCACTCGGCGAGTTCGAGCAACTCGAAGGTGTCGGCGTCCAGGCGCACGGCGCGCTCGGCGGCGTTGGCGTTGATGAAGCTGACGAGGCTGTCGCGCCGGAAGAGGCTCCAGCGCCGATCGAGGTCGTCGATCTCCCGGATGGCCTCTTCGCCCACCGCGCGCGCCGCGGCGCCGCCGGCAAGAACGATCTCGAACCGCGTGCCCATGGCGAAGAGGGCGAAGCGTTCGGGGACAGGAGGAGGAGAAAGCACAAAGTTCAAAGCACAAAGCACGAATGAGCCGCATTCGAACGCCGCGCGGAATGCACGAGAGACACCTGGTTGTCGCCCGTCGCCGTCAGGCCCTGGTGACCTTCATCGTCTTCGGATCGAATCGGAACGCGGCGCCCTCCCAGAGAGAGCGGGCGGCGAGGTCGACCGCGACCATGACCTTGGTGCCCAGCTCGACGCCGGCCAGGGGCTGCTCGCGGGTGCGGATGCAGTGCAGCCAGTTGAGGCGGTGCTTGTCCTGGTCGTTGCCGATGTCGGGGCACTCGACGCGGCTCTGCTCGAGGTTCTCCCTTTCCACGAAGATCCTCTCCGGCCGGAAGTTGCAGTGACGGTCGCCGAGGTAGATGTTGCCGCGGTGCCCGCGGATCATCGTCTCGAGCCCGACCTCGTTGCAGGTGGAGCCGGCGACCATCATGATGTGCCCGGTCTCGAACTCGATGGTCAGATTGACCTGGTCGTGGTTCTCCATCTTTTTGTCGACGAGGTGCCCGCCGCCGGCCATGACGCGGGTCGGCCATCCCTGATCGAGGGCCATCATGAGCGGCGTGATCTGGTGGACGAGCAGGTCGCCGATGATGCCGGTCGAGTACTTCTTGTACCGGCGCCAGCGGGCGTAGATCTCGGGGCTCCAGGGGGCCTTGCCCAGCGGGCCGCACCAGGTGTCCCAATCGAGGTTGGTCGCGGGATCCCACTTCGGATCGATGGCGTAGTAGAGCCACTCGCCGTCGTGCGAGTTGCGGCAGTAGCTGGTCTGGCTGAACGTCGGTGTGCCGATGGCGCCGTCGGCGATCATCTTCTGCGCGGCCTGGTACTTGGGCAGCTGCATCATCTGCGTGCCGACCTGGAAGACGCGCTCGGAGTTGGCCTTGACCGTTTCGCGCAGCCGGAGGGCGTCGGCGAGGTTGTAGGTCATCGGCTTCTCGCAGTAGACATCCTTGCCGGCGAGGATCGCGTCGATGGCGTGCTGGGCGTGCCAGTGCTCGGGGCTGGCGATCAGGACGGCGTGGATATCGTCCCGGGCCAGCAGCTTCGCGTGGTCGCGGTAGGTCTCGGGCGCGGTGCCCTGGATCTGCTCGCACTTCTTCTTCGCGTGCTCGGCGCGCAGGTCGCAGACGTCGGCGAGCGCGACAACTTCGACCTTCTCCGTCCCCTTCTTGCCGAAGTTGCAGAACGCCTCGCAGTGGCCGGTGCCCATGCCGCCGGGGCCGATCACGCCCATGCGGATCGTCTCGCCCGGGGCGAGCGGCACGCCGGGGCGGCCCTTGACAGCCGTGAAGATCGGGGCCGCCTCTGCGGTTCCGGATCGGGCGGAGAGGACGGCGGCGGCCCCCGCGGCCATGGCGGTGGCGGCGAGGAAGGCACGCCGGGATTGCGGCGTTTCGCGCGGATGGTCGTTCATGGCGTCACCTCTTGAGGCTGGTGTGGTCGGTGGGGCCCGGCGGGCGGGACACCGAAAGACTACCGCATCCGGGGGGCCCGGCCAAGGGGCCGGCCGCTATTGAACTGGAATCAGGCGGATCGATCGGAGGTTCATGACGGCGGAATGGGCCAGCGAGAGCGGTTTGACGGTCAGAGTGGAGGCTCCGGCGGGCAGGGTCAGCGTGCCAAGCTGGTCAGTCGTGAAGGTCGACCACGATCCCGTCGCGGGGATGGTTCCTTCCAGCGTCGCCTCTCCGACGGCGACACTGAACCTGCTCCCCGCCTGGTCGGGCTGGCAGGCGTATTCGATCTCGACTCTGTACACGCCGCCGGGGAGGCCGGTGATCGACCACGAGACCGTGTCGTTGATGCTCGACCAGAAACCGATGC
>CAZMPE010000112.1:6287-7618 GCA_964567955.1 uncultured Phycisphaeraceae bacterium
GCGGACCTCCGCGTCTTCGGCGTTGAGCGCGAAGACGCCGTCCGGACCGGGGCCCAGGGTCGGCGGGATGACGGCGGGCACGCCGGCGATCCCGAGTTCGATGACGGACACGAGTTCATCCGGCGGACCGGAGGGCAGCCCAGCAATGACGATGCCGTCGGCGTCGCGGTAGTTGATGACGTCAGAGACGGACCGCGCGCCCAGGAGCCTGACGCCGGTGACCTCGTTGTGGAGACCGGGGATCCGGAGCGTCCCGTCCGCCGGCCAGTCGAAGACGTGCAGGTACAGGACGCCGGGCTTCGCTGTACAGCGGCCCCAGGCGAGCCGCCGGAACGGTCCGGCCTGAGTGCCGTAGATGCTCTCGCCATGGACGGAGAGCCAACGCCCCATCTCGCGAAGTCGTTCGATGCTCGGTTCGGGGATCAACCCCTCGGCGGTGGGGCCGACGTTGAGCAGGAAGTTGCCCCCTTTGCTCGCGATGTCGACGAGCGTGCGGACCAGTGTCTGGGCCGACTTCCAGTTCCGGTCGTCGGTCTTGTAGCCCCACGTATCGTTCATCGTCATGCACGATTCCCAGTCGACGCCGGGCAGGCCGCGACCGGGGACTTCCTGCTCGGGCGTGCCGAAGTCCCCCGCGGCGTCGGGTGACTTGGAAAGCCCCGCCATACCCTCGCGGCCCTTGCCGACCCGGTTGTTGATGAGCAGGTCGGGCTGGATGGAGCGGCAGAGTTCGTAGAGGTCCTTGCCCTGCGGCTCGGTCCACTCGTCGATCCACTCGCCGTCGAACCACATGACGCCGATGGGGCCGTACTTTGTGAGCAACTCACGCACCTGGGACCGCATGACCTCCGCGTACTGCGGGAAGGTGTCGCGTTTGGCCAGGGGGTGGTGCCAGTCCATGATCGAGTGGTACCAGCCCATGCGGATATCACGCCGGGCGCAGGCCTCCGAGAGTTCGCGCATGATGTCGCGTTGGAACGGCGTCGCGTCGATCACGTCGTAGGTCGTGAAGGCGGAGTCGAAGAGGCAGAAGCCGTCGTGGTGCTTGCTGGTGATCACCATGTACCGCATGCCCGCGGCTTCGGCGAGGCCGGCCCACGCGTCGGCGTCGAAACGGACCGGATTGAACTTCGGCGCGAGCGTCTCGTACTCCTCCGGCGGGATCCTGCCGTGGTGCATGATCCACTCGCCCACGCCGCCGACCGGTTTGCCGTTCCACGTCCCGGCGGGGATCGCGTAGAGGCCCCAGTGGATGAACATCCCGAACTTCGCGTCGCGCCACCAGGCCATCCTCCGGTCGTGATCCGTGGGCGCCGATTCCGTGCTCTCGC
>CAZMPE010000113.1:0-7577 GCA_964567955.1 uncultured Phycisphaeraceae bacterium
GCCGATGCGCCCGGCGGCGAGCGACTGCCCGGGCCGCCGATCCCGACCGTTCGAGCGCTGGCGAAGCTGCGTCAGCCGCCGTACGTCCGTTGGATCGATCCGATGGTCTACAAGGCGCTGCTCGCGGTGGTGCCCGCGTACGCCCCGGGCATGCCGGTGCGGCTGAGCAACGGGCGCGAATGCGTCGTGGTCGAGTGGCACCCCACCGATCCGTGCCGTCCCACCGTCCAGGTGATCGAAGATGTTGACGATGACACGGCGACCCCGAACGCGCGACCGGAAAGGTTCGATCTGCGGGACCATGCCGACCTGACGATCGTGTACGCCGAGGGTGAGGATGTTTCGGGGGACAACTTCTTCGCGCAGTCGCCCCGCGACTTCGACCTGACCTTCGCGGGACGCTCGCTCTTCAACGCGGCCCCGGCGAATCTGGAGGGCGAGCCCGCACCCAAGCCGGAAGCGCCCGAGACCGACCAGAAACTGGCGGGTTGACCGATCAGCCGCGCGGCGAGCGCTGGCCGCCGCCGCCGCCCGGACGCTGCCCTCCCGAGCCGCCCGGACGCGCGCCCGCCGGCCGGTTGCCGCCACCCTGGGAACCGCCGTTCGCGCCGGTGGGGAGCGGGGGACCGCTCGGCGTTTCGGGTTCGGCTTCGACGCTCGTGCCCGCGAGCGGAGTGGGCTTGCCGTCCTCGTCAAGTTCAAAGCCGACGAGTTTGAGTTGTTCCTTGTTCCACGGGTCCAGTGAGACCTCGGCCGGCGTGGGCTTGCGAAGCAGGACGCGCTGACCCTCGCTCAGTCCCGCCTTGATCTCGGCGTAGGTGTCGGAGCGCTGGCCGACCCGCACGGGTACGCGATCGAAGCGGTTGCCGCCGGGAACGTAGACGTAGCGGAGCTGGCCCTCGCTGAAGACCGCCTGGAGCGGCACGGCCAGTGTGGTCGCGACCGATCCGAGCGTGATCGCGGCCTCGCACCGCATGGAGGGGCGAAGGTCCTGGACGCCGGGCGCATTGTCGAGCGTGATCCGGACGGAGTACTCGCGCCGATTCGGGTCGCGCCAGCGATCACCGGTCTCGGCCATCACGCCGATGCTCTCGACCTTGCCGGTAAAGACGCGCCCGCCGAGCATGTCGATCTTCACATTGGAGGGCTGACCGGGGCGGAGCCGGCCCGCCAGGCTCTCGTGCACCTTGACCACGGCGACCATGACCGAGGTGTCCGGGAGCACGATCAGGATCTCGCGCGGCATGACCCGACGGCCGACCTGGAACGGAGAGTCGTCGCCCCAGTTGCGCCCGGCGCTCGTGGCGTAAACGACGAGCCCGTCGGAGGGCGCAAGCATCGTGCAGGCGAGGAGCTGCGTCTGGAGCTTCTTGAGCTTCTCTTCGCGCAGCTGGAACTGACGGCGCCTGTTGACCTTGTCGGCCTCCTTGCTCGCCAGCTCGATCTCGTTCTGCTGTTTGACCCGCTCGAGCTCGGCGATCGCCTCCTCGACGTCCGAGATCTTGCTCTTCTCATCCTTGCGGTAGACGTACTCGCTGTAGGTCTGTTCGTCGAGGATCGCCTTCTCGCGGTCGGCGCGCGCCTTGCGCAGGGCAATCTCGTCGCGTTGCAGCTCGTCCTTGCTCAGGAACCCGGCGTCGAACAGGTCCTGGCTCCGCTTGAACTTCTCTTCGAGGCGGGCCAGTTCCTTTTCGGTATTGTCGAGCGCCAACGCAAGGTCCTGCCGGCGCTGCACGACCTCGCCCATCGTCCACTGCTCGAGCGCCAGCTTGGCAAGTTCGAGCTTCAGCGTCGCCTGGCGGAGCCGCGAATCGTTCTGGCTCTTCTGGATCTCCAGGCTGTTGTCCGCCGCGATCTGGTCGGCCCGAGCCGACTCGACGCGCAGCGACTCGTCATTGATCTGCGTCTCGATCGGGTCGCCGTTGAGCCGGACCAGCAGGTCGCCGGCCTTGACCATCGTGCCCTCGGGCACCAGTTCGACGATCGTGGAATCGGTGTCGAGTTCGCTGCGAACCTCGATCTGGTTCTTGGCCTGCAGGTCGCCCGTCGCCGTCGTCGTAATGTCGAACGTGGTGATCGTCGCCTTGGCCAGGTCGGCCGACAAGGCTCCGTTGCCGGGCGCAGGGCCGCCCGTGTCCACGACCGCGTAGATCGTGACGCCGGTCACCACCACCACCGCCCCCGCAACCAGCGCCCGGAAGAGCACCCGTCCGCGACGACCCCTGTGCTTCTGCTGCATGTTCCGCTCCTCTGGAAGATCTCCGCGCCGCGGGGCCCGTCCGGTAGAAACGCCGAACCAAGGCCTCTATTGCAGAGAATCCTAGGCCCCGGTCCGGGCTGTTCCCGCCCCGTACTATGGCCCCGTGCACGACGGCGCGCTCCGATCAACCGGGTTCTCGGGACGATTCCTGCTGGCCGTCGCGGCGCCCGCCGAGGCGCGCGCTGTGCTCGAGGGACTCGGCTGCACCGACGGCGGGCCGTCAACGGAGTGGACGCTCCACGGCATCGCCGAGCGCTTCGATCTGGTGATCACCGGGGTCGGGAAGGCCAACGCCGCTGGAGCCGTGGCCCGATGCGCCGATCCGCGCCGGCACGCCGGTGTCCTCAGCGTCGGGTTGGCGGGCGCCCTTCCGATCCAAGGGCCCCCGATCGGGTCGGTCGTGGCAGCGACGGCGTGCGTTTACGCGGATGAGGGCCTTCTCTCGCCGCAGGGCTTCACGGACTGCGCGGCGATGGGCTTTCCCCTCGGTCCGTTTGAAGGGAACTCTCCGCCGGTTTCGCAGGAGATTCTTGACGCGGTGCGTTCTCTCTGCGACGCGACGGGCGCGATCGCGACGGTCTCGACATGTTCCGGAACCGACGCCCAGGCCGGCATCATCGCGGGCCGGACGGGAGCGATCGCTGAGGCCATGGAAGGAGCGGCGGTAGCGCACGCCGCGGCGCGTCTGGAGATCCCGGGCGCGGAGCTGCGCGTGATCAGCAACACGACCGGGGATCGTGCGCGCCAGCGATGGGACCTGGCGCTCGGGCTCCGGCGCCTGCGGGACGTTATCGGGCTTCTGTAACACGCCGAGGACCGATCCGACGGTGGACCGGACCGGGTGGGTGCCCGGATTCGCGCGCCCGATTGACTGGACCGGTTTGCCTCCCTTAACAGCGTGCCCGGCCGGGCCGATGTTTCCAGCGAGGTGCGCCGTTACTCCGGACCGGAGTCGGCGGACGTCGTGTCGCCGTGATGGTCCGGGAGGCGGGCATGGGTTTCGGAGGTTGGGGGAAACGGGTGTCGCAAGGTCCCCTTCGTCTGCTGCAGCAGTCGTGCCTGCCGGTCGCGATCGACTTCGGCGTTTCCTCGCTCAAGCTGCTCCAGATCGCCTCGGGCCCGCCGGTCACGCTGCTCGGCGCGGGCTGCGTCGACACGCCCGACGAACTTCTGACCGACACGCAAGGACGCCTGGCCTTCCAGCTCGCCGCCCTGCCCCGCCTCGTTCGTTCGTGTGGATTCAAGGTGCGGCGTGCGATCTGCGCCATCCCCGCCGCGCAGACGTTCTGCAAGCACATGCAGTTCCTTCCCGGCGATTCCGCTTCGATCGGGGCGCAGGTGCGTCCGGCGGTCGCGGGCCAGCTGGGGTGCGACCCGAACGCTCTCGTCTACCGGCACGTCGACGTCGGCGCCGCGGGGCGCGACGGCGGCGGGTCCAAGACCGAGGTCATCTGTTTCGCGACGACGCGCGAGCTCGTGAGCCGGCTGATGGACGGCACGCGGAACGCGAAGCTGGAGCTGGTCGGGATGCACGCGGAGTACGTCGCCATGGTGCGCGCCTTCGACGGCGCGCCCGCCGGCGAAGACGGAAAGAACGCGACTCTCTATCTGGACATGGGGACCGGCACCACCAAGGTCTCGGTCGCGCACGGCAAGGACCTGGTGTTCGCCCGCGGCGTCGAGCTCGGCGGGCGGCACTTCGACCAGGCGATCGCGGCCCAGTCCCGGTGCCCGCTGGGCGAGGCGCGCCGGGCGCGAACGGCCATGGCCGGTGCGGCGCCGGCGAGCGGATCGGGCGCCGCGGCGACCGCCGTCGCGGAGCCCGTCGCCGACCGCGGCGATGTCTCGTTTGTGCCGCGGGGCGTCGACCTCTCCGAGCCGCTGGAGATCCTGACGGACGAGATCTCCCTGTGTCTGAGGTATTACGAGTCGCTCTTCCCGTGCCGGCGCGTCGGGCGCGCGGTCTTCGCGGGAGGCGAGGCGCGTCATGTGGGATTGTGCCAGCACGTCGCGAGGAAGCTGAAGATGCCGGCCCAGAGCGCGGACCCGATGGCGGGCGTGGTCCGGACCGGCGGCGAGCCGACGATCGGCGTCGACTTCCGGGTGCCCCAGCCCGGTTGGGCCATGCTTCTGGGGTTGAGCCGATGCCCGACGGATCTTTGAGCGGACCATGCCTACCCGGAGTCCTTCCCGATGAAGAACCCATTCCAGCGCCAGGACAGCACCAGCGGGAGTTTTCTCCCCGAGGATTACGTCTCGCGCAAGGTTGAGCTGCGCGCGAACCTCATCTGTCTCACGCTGTTCGGCGTCGTCATGTTCGGCGTCGTCGGCGCGTTCTTTGTCACCAATCGCCAGTGGCTCAACGTGCGGGCCGAGCAGGAGATGATCACGGTCCAATACACCGACCAGGCGCAGAAGATCGAGCAGCTCAAGAAGCTCGAGAAGCAGAAGAGCGAGATGATCAACAAGGCGGCGATCACGACCGCTCTGATCGAGAAGGTGCCCCGCTCCGTGCTGCTGGCCGAACTGGTCGGCCGCATGCCCTCCGAGATCACGCTGCTGGAGCTGAAGCTCGAGAGCAAGCGACTCAAGGAGGAGGCCGCGCCGGCCACCACCGCCGCGGGAGGGCCCGCCCCGAAGATCAAGAACATCTCTTCCGGCCCGGCCGTCGTCGCGCCGAAGCCCGGTGCGAAGCCAGAGGCCGCCGATCAGAAGGTCAAGCCGCCGCGCTTCGAGTTCAAGCTCAAGATCAGCGGCGTCGCCCGCTCCAACAACGAGATCGCCGATTACATGGCCGGGCTCCACGCCTGCGCCCTGCTCGAGAAGGTCGAGCTCAAGCACATCAAGGGCCGGATCATCGACAAAGTCGAACTGCGGGAGTTCCTGATCGAGGCGGCGATCCGTCCCGATGCCGACGCGCGCGGGCTCGAGCCCGTCCTGGACCTGAAGGGCGGGCCGGGGCGTCCCGCGACCATTTCGAACGCCGACGAACAGGGCGCCGCGCCCGGGAGGGAGTGACCCATGCGCATCGGCCTCCGCGAGTTTGTCCTGCTCCTGGTTCTCCTGGCCCTCCCGGTCTCGAGCTGGTGGCTTGTCTTCCGGCCCCAGAACGGCGAGATCGCGCAGGCCCGCCGGGAAATCAAGCACAAGCAGGAGCTGCTCGATCAGCTCAAGAAGGCGACGGCCCAGAACGACGACCTCGAGAAGGCCAACGCCGAGATCCAGACCAGCATCGTCTCCATCGAGAGCCGCCTGCCGACGACGAAAGAGGTGGACGCGATCGTCCGGCGGGTCTCGGACCTGGCCGTCGAGTCGGGGCTCGAGCCCCCGGCCATCGAGTCCGACAAGCCCGTCGAGGCGGCCCTCTACATGGAGCAGCCGCTGAAGATGAAGCTCAAGGGTGACTTCAACGGGTTCTATGACTTTCTGATCAAGCTCGAGCAGCTGCCGCGCATCACGCGGATCCCCGACCTGCTCCTGACGCGGGCCACCGAGCAGGACGGCTACATGAAGGCCGAGTTCACGCTGAGCATCTACTTCCAGCAGGAGGCCCCGAAGCCATGAGCAACTTCAAGCCTCAGGCCGGCGCGCGAGCGCCGGGCGACGACAGCCAGAACCCCGGAGCGACCACGGGCAACTTCCTCGCGGAACTGCGCTCGGGAGCCCCCGAATCCGAGTTCTCCGTGCCCGCCGGGCCGGTGCGCCGCCGGCGGTTCAGCGTGCAGTCGCTCATCGTCGGGGCGGTCGTCGTCGCGAGCATCGGCCTCCTCTACGTCATGCGGCTCACGGGAATGGGCTCGGGCATGACGTTCGAAACGGTCAAGATCGATTACCAGCTTGACGGCCCGCACGGCGTCAACGCGGCCGAGCAGCGCCGGATCCTGGCCGACCTGGAGCGCAGCGGGACCCCCATGCAGATCCCCGCCGAAAAGCTCGACAAGAACCCGTTCGAGCTGCGGCTCGATGTCGCGGTCACTCCGACCACCTCGGTCCCTGCGCGCGAAGCCCCGGATCAGCGTGCCATCGAACGCATGATGGCCGAACTCGAAAGGGAAAAGCGGGCGGCCCGCGACGCGGCGATCAGCGAAGCGCTGGCACGGCTGGAACTCCACGGCGTCATGCTCGGGCGAGTGCCGCTGGCCCGGATCAACGGGGCCACCGTCCGGCCCGGCGACCCGGTCGCCAATGTGTTCGTCGTCCGGGCCATCCACAACCGCACGGTCGAACTGAGCGTTGACGGGCGCGTCTTCGCCCTCACCATGGGCGATCCGCGGCCGGTCGAGATCACGCCCAATCACCCGTAGAGCACGCCCCCGGGGGACTCCGTTGGCGAAGTACAGCATCGATGACATCCTCAAGGAGCTGCGCTCCGCCCCCGAGACGCGTCCACCGGAGCGAGCCGAGCCCGAACGTCCCGCCGAAGACCTCTTCGGCGCGGCGCCCGGGCCCGCCGCCGCCGACGCGCCCGGCGCGGCCGATGCGGAGTCCGGCGCATCCGCGCCGGGGACGGGCCTGAATGACATCTACCAGCCGATCAACGCCATCGTCCTGGCCGAGGGCGGCACCGAAGTGGGTGACATTCTCGTCTCCCGCGGCGCGATCACGGCGCAGCAGCTCACGGCAGCGCAACAGGTCATCCGGCAGTCCCCCGGCCGCCGGCTCGCCGACGTGCTGGTCGAACAGGGCGCGGACGAGGTTCGGGTGCAGCAAGTCGTGGCCGAGCAGGCGGGCGTCCCGTTCGAGCGCGTGGCCCTCGACAAGGGGCTCGACGGCGGGTTCGACGGCAAGCTGCTCCAGCGGCTGACCGTCGAGTTCTGCAAGCAGCACGTCGTGCTCCCGCTGCGGACGGACGGCTCTCGCGTCGTGATCGGCGCGACCCGGCCCGACGATGTCTTCCTCCTCGACGAGATCCGCCAGCGGCTCGGCGTGGCGAGCGTCAAGCTGGTTCTGGTCACCGGCTTCGACGTCCGCGGGGCGCTGGAGATCGCCGGCGGCGGCACGCAGGAGACGGTGGACCTGTCCGAGATTCTCTCCGACGTCGGCGAGGCGGACGTCGAGATCGAGAAGCGATCGACGGACGAGGTCAACCTGGAGCAGCTGGCGGGCGAATCGCCCGTCATCCGCTACGTGAACTACATCATCCAGACGGCGGTGAAGGAGGGCGCCAGCGACATCCACATCGAGCCGGCCGAGAAGAAGCTCAAGGTTCGGTTCCGCATCGACGGCGAGTTGTACGAGATGATGAACCCGCCGGTGACCATGGCCGGTGCGATCACGAGCCGCCTGAAGATCATGGCCAACCTCGACATCTCCGAAC
>CAZMPE010000114.1:0-7540 GCA_964567955.1 uncultured Phycisphaeraceae bacterium
GCTTTCGGCCGGGTAGTGCCGGACATCAACGAGCCCAATCACCAGTCTGCCCAAAGCAGCAGCCTGGTGGCACCCCTCGCTCGCGCGTCGGGCTCGTGCGCGGATCAACACGGGCATGGCCCGAAGCGGCCAAGCCCGTGCCACGGCCACTCTGCCACTTTGCCACTCTGCCACTTTGCCACTCTGTCACTTTGCCACTCTACTCTTGCCCATGCCCCGCTACGACATGCTCGCCGTCGACCTCGACGGCACGCTCCTCGGGCCCGACCGCCAGGTCAGCGCGGCGAACCTGGACGCGCTCCGCGGGGCGCGTGACGCGGGCCTGCGGGTCGTCGTCTGCACCGGGCGCGGGCTGGTCGAGTGCCGCGAGGTGCTGCACGCCATCGAGCAGCGCGAGCCGGTCGCCGTCGCCGGCGGGTCGATGGTCGCCTGCCCGACCAACCGCACCACGCTCCACCGCTTCGCGCTCGACCCCGTGCTGGTCGGGCGGGCGACGCGCCGGCTGCTCGGGCACGGCCACCCTGTCATGGTGCTCAAGGACCCGGTCGCCGCGGGGTACGACTACCTCATGGTCATCGGCGAGGACGAGCACGCGATCGACCCGGTGACGAAGTGGTGGTTCGAGCGGATGAACGTCAGCGTCCGCTACGTGCACGCGATCGAGGAGGACGAGCACCCGGACCACTCGGTGCGCCTCGGCGTGTGCGGCTTGTCGAGCGCGCTGGCCACCATCACCGCCGACCTCATGACGACCTTCGGCGCCCACGCCAACATGCACCACTTCCCCGCCGTCATGGGGCCGGAGCACGCCGCGGCGTTGCCGCCGGGCGAGAACCTGCACATCCTCGAGGTCTTCGATTCGAGCGCGTCGAAGTGGTCGGCGATCCGGTGGCTGGCGGACAAGGACGGCATCGCGACCGAGCGGATCGCGGCGATCGGCGACGAGATCAACGACCTGCCGATGATCCGCGGGGCGGGGCTGGGCGTCGCGATGGGCAACGCCGTGCCCAGCGTGCGCGAGGCGGCGGGCCGGCACACGCTGGGCAACGACGCCGACGGCGTGGCGCACGCCGTCCGGCACATCCTCGACGGGCGGTGGTAGCCGTGCAGACACTCGCCGAGATCAAGGGCCTGCTCGCGGCACGCGGGCTCGCGCCCCGCAAGTCGCTCGGCCAGAACTTCCTGATCGACATGAACCTGGTCCGCAAGCTGGTGGACGCCGCGGCGGTCAAGCCCGGCGACCGCGTGCTGGAGGTTGGGCCCGGGACGGGGACGCTGACGGAAGAGCTGCTGGAGCGCGGGTGCTCGGTGGTCGCGTGCGAGCTGGACCGCGGGCTGGCCGCGCTGCTGCGCGAGCGGCTCGGGCCGAAGTTCCCCGGCGCGTTCACGCTGGTCGAGGGCGACTGCCTCGAGTCCAAGCACGCGCTCTCGCCCGAGGTCGCACGCGCGCTCGGCGCCGGGCCGTTCGCGCTGGTCGCGAATCTCCCCTACAACGCGGCGACGCCGCTGATGCTGACGCTGCTGATCGATCACCCCGCGTGCGGTTCGATGCACGTGACGGTGCAGCGTGAGCTGGCGGACCGCTTGCTGGCCGGGCCGGGGTCGAAGGAGTACGGCCCGCTGGGCGTCGTGGCCCGCACGGTCGCGGAGGTCGCGCGGGTCGCCGTCCTGCCGCCCGAGTGCTTCTGGCCGCGCCCGGACGTGACGAGCGCCATGGTCTCCATCATCCGCCGCCCCCGCCCCTTGTGCGACGATCCGGGCCGGCTCGCGGCGTTCTGCAAACGCGTCTTCGGCCAGCGTCGCAAGCAACTGGGGACCATTCTCGGACGAACGGACTCGGAATCTTGGCCGAAGGGGGTTCTTCCCCAGAACCGGGCGGAGGATCTGGACGTTGAACAGTTGATCGGGTTGAGCGCGAGGTACCAACTGGAGTAGGGTGAGAGCGCATGGGTGTTGACCCTCCCGCGTTCGCACGCGGGAACAAGTCGGAAGCCGCGCACGCCGCCGTTGGCGAAGGGAGTCGCGGCGCATCGGCCTCGCACTCGCTGGCCGTGGCCCTCGGCCCCGCGCTCATCGAGGAATGCCGCGGAAAACTCTCCGATATCGAGTGGTTCCATTCCACGTGGCAGCGCGGCGGGGCGGCGACGGGGTTCGCGAAGTGGCGGCGCGATTCGGGTGAAGAGATCGACGTCGTCGTGAAGCTGCCCGTCGGGCCGGTGGAGCACCACTGGACGACGCGGCTCGGCGAGGTCCCGGAATCGGAGTGGTCGTCGGAGGCGGCGCTCGCGCTGCCGACGCCGCGGGTGCTCGCGGCGGGCCACTC
The DNA here is from genome assembly GCA_964567955.1 of uncultured Phycisphaeraceae bacterium. Taxonomy (GTDB): domain Bacteria; phylum Planctomycetota; class Phycisphaerae; order Phycisphaerales; family UBA1924; genus CAZMPE01. Next base: position 2,324 of record CAZMPE010000114.1, read on the forward strand.
CATCGGGGGGTACGACCTGGCGTGGGTGATCATCGAGCGGCTGGACGGGCACCCGCTGAGCGGGGCGTGGGGGCGGCAGAGCCTCGAGGACCTGTTGCGGGCCGCCGCGGCGGTGCAGGGCCTGGCGGTCCGGGCCATGCCGGTGACCGAGCCGTCGCCCGAGCCGGATTGGGAGAAGGAGATCGGGAAGGCCCGCGAGATCGCCCGGGGCGGGGATGTCCCCGAGTCGCAGCGCTGGAACGAGGCGGTGCACCGGGTCCAGAGGGTCCTGCCGCGGCTGACGGCGAAATGGGCCTCCCGCGGCGTGGATTCGTGGTGCCACGGGGATCTGCACCCGGGCAACGCGATGCGTCGGCGGCCGGAGAACGGGACGCCGGTCCGCGGGTGCGTGATCTTCGACATGGCGTTCATGCACGCGGGGCACTGGGTGGAGGACGCGGTGTACCTGGAGCGTCAGTTCTGGTCGCACCCTGAGCACCTGCACGGGGCGCACACGGTCAGCCTGCTGGCGCGGTACCGGCGCGAGCTCGGGCTGCAGACCACGGGGGACTATGGGGCGGTGGCGAACCTGCGGCGGGTGCTGATGGCGGCCTGCGTGCCGGCCCACCTCGCCCACGAGGGGTCGCCGCGGTATGTGCACGCGGCCCTGGACATGCTCGAGCGGCTGCTCCCCCAGGTCGGGGGCTGACGGCAGGGCCCTGAAAGGGTGCTAAACTCATACCGGAGGGCCGAATCGGCGTTCGGAGCGTCGGCCCGGAGCCCGGATGGTCGATTTCGCGACTCGGTCGCACAAGGGTGGCCTGTGGAAGCATACGAACGCCTCAAGCAGTTGATCACGTCGGCGGAAGAGGACATCAAGAAGGCCGAGGGCGGCAACAAGGCCGCGGGAACGCGGGCCCGGCAGATCATGCAGGACATCAAGAATGCCGCTCAGGACGTGCGGCAGGCGATCCTGAGCCTGCGGAGCACGGATACCCCCGGGTGAAGCGTCATGCCGGGGAACGCCTTCTCAACCGCGGGTCCGACCGCCGAAGAGGCCGCTCGTGGATTCCGCGGGCTCGTAATCGACCGCTCGTGCGCGGTCGCGTGGCGAGATGCTGTTTGACCTCTCGACCATCGACCTCTCCGCGCGGCTCGTCGGGCGCGAGGGGATCGAGCGTCTGAACCCGCATCGCGGGGCGATGTCGCTGCTGGACTGGATCGTGTGGCAGGCGCCCGACTTCACGCGGTGCGTGGGGCTGAAGCACGTGCGGCACGACGAGTTCTGGGTGCCGGGGCACTTCCCCGGGCTGCCGATGTTCCCCGGCGTGCTGATGATCGAGACGGGCGCGCAGCTGGCGTGCTACGCGTTCAATATCCGGCGGCCGGCCCCCAAGATCGCCGCGTTTCTTCGCATCGAGAACGCGGCGTTCCGGTCGAGCGTGAAGCCGGGGGACGACCTGTACCTCCTGGTGCGGGACGTGAAGTTCGGGCGGCGGCAGTTCGAGAGCGACATCCAGGGCGTCGTGGGCGACCGGATCGCGTTCGACGCGCGGATCAGCGGCATGTCGCTGTCGGGCTGAGCGGAGCGCACGGTGTCCGACACGCCCCCTCCCTACCCGCTTGTCTTCGAGCCCATCCTGCTGGAGAAAGTCTGGGGCGGGCGCGCGCTCGAGAAGCTGGGCAAGCGCCTGGAACAGGGGCGCTCGTACGGAGAGAGCTGGGAGATCGCGGACCTGGGCGCGACGAGCGCGGGCGGCGCGGGCGGCGGCGCGGCACGTTCGGTGATCGCCAACGGCCCGCTGGCGGGGCGGACGCTCGGGGCCGCGGCCGGCCTCTGGGGGCGCGACCTCCTCGGGGCGTCGCGCACGACGGCGGACGGCGGGTTCCCGCTGCTGGTCAAGTTCCTTGACGCCCGCGAGAACCTCTCGGTGCAGGTTCATCCGAACCCCGCCTACGCCGCGGCACACCGGGGCGCGCACCTCAAGACGGAGACCTGGTACGTCCTGCACGCCGAGCCGGGGAGCGTCATCTACAAGGGGATCAAGCCGGGGGTGGATCGGGCGGCGCTCGCGCGGCACATCGGGGACGGATCGGTCGTCGGTGATCTGATCGCTGTCCCGGCGGTTCGGGGGGAGTGCCACCACCTGCCAAGCGGGACGTGCCACGCGCTGGGGGCGGGCGTCGTCGTGGCCGAGGTGCAGACGCCGAGCGATACGACGTTCCGGGTGTTTGACTGGGGGCGGACGGGGCGGGAGCTGCACGTGGAACAGGCCCTCGAGTGCATCGAGTTCGGGCCGGCGCCGGCGGCGACATCGCTGCCGGCACGCGAGAGCCGGGGGCGGCTGGCCGCGACCGATTCCTACACGATCGACGAGCTGCGCCCGGCCGAGGCGGAACGAATCGGGCTGGGCGACGAGGACGGCTGGGTTGTGATGATGGTGATTGGCGGCGAGGGGGTCCTGACGAGCGATTCGGGGGCCGAGCCCCTGATGCTGGGCCGGACGCTGCTGGTGCCGGCATCGTGCCGGAGCCGGGCCGTTGTCAAGGCCGGAGAGGGCTTCCGGGCCCTCCTTGTCCACCCTGTCTGAGCCTCTGACTCAAATCTCGGTTTTTTTTCTCGGACCCGCTCACACGGGGGGTTCGGGGCTCGCCCACCCCTTCGGGGGAAGGAGGGAAACCGTGATACAGGAGTTCCACAACAGTCAGGATCAACTCATGAAACGGCGTGCTGTCCCAACCGTATTGAGTCGCGCGTTGGTGGTGCGGCTTCGCGAAGCCGCCGAGGATCGTACGTACCGCGACATCGGGCGGCGGACGCACATCCATCCTGAGACGGTCCGGCGGTTCATGTACACGGGGCGGCCGAGCGCGGAGTTCATCGCGTCGTTCTGCAGCGAGTTCTCGATCTCTCCGACGTGGCTGCTGCTCGGGCACGGGCCGAAGGCGATCAACCTTCCGGCGGAGCCACGGGTGGTGGTGATGGGACGGGCGGAGAAGCAGAGCCCGCGCTAAGGCGAGGTTTGAGGCCGATCATTTTGTGAGCGCCGCGGCGATTCTGGCCGCGCCGTCCGCGGGGCCGAGGCGCGCGAGGGAGTCGCGGATGCGGTTCCGCTCGCTGTCGTCCTTCATGAGGCGGGCCAGGATGGCGCCGGCGTCGGCGGCGTTGGCTGCTTCTTCGATCCGATCCTGGACGATGACCGCCGCGCCGGCTTCTTCGAGCGGCCGGGCGTTGGCGCGCTGGTGCTGATCGCGGTGGTACGGGTACGGGAGGAAGATCGTCGGGACGCGGTTGGACCAGGCCTCGGCGACGCTGCCGGCGCCCGCGCGGCTGACGGCGAGGTCCGCCGCGCCCCACGCGAGGCCCATCTCGACGATGAAGGGCCGGACGACGGCGCGGATTTGCGCGGCCTGGTAGGCGTCGCGGACCGGGGCGTCCTCGTTGGCGCCGGTCTGGTGGATGACCTGCCAGTTGCGGAAGTCGGGTGCGCGGTCGGCGACCATGCGGATGAGGAGGCGGTTGATCGAGCGTGCGCCCTGGCTGGCGCCGGTGACGAGGAGCGTGGCGCGATCGGGATCGAGGCCGAGTGCGCGGCGGCACTCCGCGGCGGATCGTCCGGCGGTGGCGCCGGCGCGGACGATCGGCGGGACGCGGGTCCAGGCTGCGCCATCGACGGGCGCGGCGGTGAAGACGCGGGCGGCGTGGCGCGCGATCCAGCGGTTGGCCTTGCCGGGGACGGCGTCGAGGTTGACGAGCGTGATCGGGCAGCGTTCGACCCGCGCGGCCTGCACGACGGGCGCGGCGACGAACCCGCCCATGGCGACGATGTGCACGGTGGCGGCGCGCTCGCGGGCGATGATGGCGCGCGAAATCCGCACCGCGCCGCCCCAAGAGGCGGCGAAGCGGATGAAGGCTCTGGGGCGTACGGAGAAGGGCTTGGCCGGGATGATGTCGAACGGCACGCCCTCACGCGTGAGGATCTCCGCGTCGAGCGGGCGATCGGAGCAGAGGAAGACGCAGCGGACGGAGGGCGAGCGCGTGAGGTGCTCGGCGATCGCGAGCGCCGGGTAGATGTGGCCGCCCGTGCCGCCGCCCGCGAAGAGAAAGGTGCGCTGTCCGCTCATGCCGTTGCGGGGACGATACCCGGCTCGGGCTCGGTGGCATCGTCGGGCGCCATCGCCTCGCGTGCCTGGGCGTCCATCGCGACGAGGAGGCCGAGGGAGGCGGCGGTGAGGATCCAGCCCGTGCCGCCCGCGCTGATGAGGGGAAGAGCGATCCCCTTCGTCGGGGCAAGGCCGGTGACAACCGCGAGGTTGATGACCGCCTGCAGGCCGATGGTGGCGAGGACGCCCAGCCCGATGAGCTTGAGCATGGGCGAAGTCTGGTTCCGCACGATCGACAGGCCGGTCCAGAGCAGGAGGACGAAAAGGGCGATGACGACCGCCGCGCCGGCGATGCCGAGTTCCTCGCAGATGACGGCGAAGAGGAAGTCGGTGTGGTCTTCGAGGAGGTAGCCGAATTTCTGGAGGCCGTGCCCGAGGCCGCGGCCGAAGCCCTCGCCGCCGGCGACGGCGACCATGGACTGGATCATGTGGTAGCCGGAGTCGAGTGGGTCGCGGAAGGGATCGAGGAAGGTGGTCAGGCGTTCGACGCGGTACGGATTCACGGCGACGAGGGCGACGAACCCTGCAACGGCGGCGGGGACGAACATGAGGAAGTGCCAGAGGCGGGCGCCGGCGGCGAGGAGCACGCCGCAGGCGACGAGGCCGATGAGGGCGCCGGTGCCAAGATCCTCGTGGGCGACCGCCGCGGCGATGAGGACGGCGACAGCGAGGCCGGGGAGGAGGCCGTCGCGGAGGCGGTGCATCCGGGCGGCGTTGGCAGCGCCGTACCAGGCGAGCAGGACGACGAGGCCCCACTTGGCGATCTCGCTGGGCTGGACGGAGACCTGGCGGAAGCCGGGGACGGGGAGGTAGAACCAGCGGTGCGAGCCGTTGACCTCGCGCCCGAGTCCGGGCCAGTAGGCCATGGAGAGTATGACGAGGAGGGCGGCGGCCCCGGCGATGAGGACCTTGAGGCCGCGGCCGCCGTCGATCGGGCGTTCGGCGAGCGCGGCGAGGCGGCGCATGGGGAAGGCGGAGGCGGCGGCGAGGGCGGCGAGGGCGAGGGCCATGTAGGCGGCGGAACGGGAGAAGAAGATGGACGAGGCCATTTCGGCGGGCCCGGCGTCGTTGATG
>CAZMPE010000115.1:0-7498 GCA_964567955.1 uncultured Phycisphaeraceae bacterium
AGCAGCCACGCCTCCAGCCCCAGCCGGCTCTCCACGATCCCCGTCAGCCGCCAGTCCGCGTACGGCGAACCCGGCGGCGCGACCGGCCGAATCTCCGCCGGAGTCCGTTCCGCCACCCGTTCGGGGGGCGGCTTGCGGAAGACGTTCTTCCTCGCGATCTCCCCCCACACGTCCGCCGACGACTCGCTCAGGGACGCGATCGCGGGACGCATCCCCCCGCTCGGCAGCAGGTCCGGCGTGATCATCGTCGCCACGCCAAGCCGCAACTCAAACCGCTCCCGCTCCCGCCCCTCGGGCTTGATCGACATCGAGTCCACCCGGTGGATCCACGGCTGAGCCCGCACCGTCGCCGCCGCCCGCAGCACCGCCTCCAAACTCCCGACGCCGCGCACGCTCCCGCTGAGCACCTGGAAGTCCACCTGGTCCTTCAGCGCCCGGCCGAACGCGCCCTGGATCCGCACCGTCCCCGCGCTGCTCCGCACCGCTGTCGCCCGGCCCGTCTCGATCTGGATCCCCGACAGCCCGCACTGCTGCGCGATCGCGTTGAGCCGGTCCCGAAGACTCGCGTCCACTTCCTCCTGCGTCCCGCCCAGCGTCGTCAGCGCCAGCGTCTTGAGACGCTGGTTCACCCGCTCCTCGTCACGCAGCGCCTTCTCGTACGCCGCGATGTCCGCCGCATGCGCGTCGATCTTCCGCTGGATCGCCGCCCGCGGCAGGCCGTACGCCCACGCATAGATGATGACCGCGACCACCACCACGCTCGCCGCCGCCCCCGAAATCCACATCCATCGGTGCGCCTTGTTCACGACCCACCGCCCTTGCCCGGCGCGGCGGGCTCGACCGGCAGCGCCGACGACGTCTGCACGACGAAGTCGAACCGCTTCTCCACGTCCGGCCCGCGGCTCTTGACGATGTAGAACTTCGCGTTCACGAGGCGCGCCCGCAGGTCGTTCGCCAGCTCGCGCGTCTCCACCCGCCCGCCCAGCGAAAACTCCGCGCGCTGGTCCGTCCGCCACACGCCGCCCGTGTACGCCGGCCGGCGCGGGTCCTTCGGCTCGAACACCACCGCCGCGCCCAGTTCACCCGTGAACGCGTCCAGCTGCGCCACGCTCGGGTCGGGCATCTGGTCGCTCAGCCAGCGCATGTGCGCCAGCCAGTCCACCCCCGCCCCGTTCCAGTGCTCGATGTGCTTCAGCCGCGCATCTTTCAGCAGGTACTTTTCGTACGCCGCCAGCAGCGTCGCACGCTCCTCCTCCTTCTCCGCAGCCTGCCACCGCAACCCCGATAGCCGCTCCGCACCGACCACGTACGACACCCCGCAGATCACGATCAGCCCCAGCGCCGCCGCCAGGATCCGCTGCCGACGCGCCGCCCCGGGGTCCGGCGGCTTGCGCGGGTTCGCGAAGTCCAGCATCGCCTCGTGGCCCTCGGCCAGCGCAATGAGCGGCGCGGCGACCAGCCGGTCATGCTCCGTCATCGTCCGCGGAAACGTGACGCTCTCAGGCCATGCCGCGTGCTCCCACGGCAGTTCCAGCGCGGCCCCGCACCGCTGCCCCACCTCCGCCGCCAGCGGCCCCTCGCCCACGACGACCACCGCCTCGACCTGCGCCGAGTCCTGCCCGACGCGGTAGCTCATCCACGTCCGTTTCGCCTCCACCGCCACGCGCCGGGCGAACGCGCCCTCGGTCTCGTCCTCGCCCGGCGCCGCCGGCGTCGCCAGCCCGAACCCGCCCGCGCGCGCAAACACCAGCCGCCCCTGGTCCACCACGACGAACTCGATCGACGCCCAGCCGACGACGATCCCCATCACCGCCTTGCCCTTGACGCGCGAGACCTCCGCCAGCAGTTCCGCCGCACCCGCCGCGCGCAGCCGCACCTTGTGCAGCTTCATCCGCGCCTCGCGCGCCACCGATTGCAGAAAACGCAGCCGGTCGCCAGGCAACGCACCCGCCAGCACGTCCGCCATCGCCGGACCCGCCGCCGGAGTCTCCGTCGCGATCGGCGCAAAGTCGATCGCCGTCCCCTCCACCGCCACCGTCAGGTGACGCGTCAACTGCAGCTTCACCATCCCCGCCAGCGCCGATTCCGCGACCCCCTCGTCCCCCGGCGGCCGCGGCAGCTTCAACCTCTTCAGGACAACCTCGCCCCGCGGCACCGCCACGACCAGCCGCGACCCGGCCATCCCCGCCGACTCGAGCTGCGACCGCAGCCACTTCCCGAAGACCTCCGCGTCGCGCGGATCGACATCCTTCGGCACCTGCTTCGAAATCCACGATGTGACGCGGGCCCGGCCCTCGCCCCCCTGCACGGTCGCGGCGGACAGCCGATCGGCGTCCAGCACCATCACCACCGTCGCCCGAGATCCGCTCATCGACCGCCTCCTTGGCCGTTGCTGTCGGCGATCCATCGCCCGAGCCGGCGATCGCGTGCTTCTGGTGGGGCGGGCGGCTCCGGCGGAGCATCATCACCGCCCGGGACGCCGGACGCAACCGGACGCGCCGGAACTGCCCGCCGGCCCGACCCCGGCCGCGAGGGCGGCCCAGGAACCGCCTCCGGCTCCGCGACGCCCGGCGCCTCGTCGGCAAGCGTCTCCCGTTCCGATCGCGCCGCCAGGATCGACCGCCTCATCGCCGCCGCGGTGTCCATCAGCGTCACGTCGCGCAGGTACGCCACCCGCGGCCGCTGCGACGACACATCGATCACCGCGTCCAGCACAACCCGCTCCGAAATCGAGAGTTCTTCATCCTCCTCGCCCGCCACCCGCCCGGCCTCGACCCGCACCCGCCAGACGAACGACCGCGTTGTCAGGTGGTCGATCGCGCTCTGGAACTGTTCCGCGTCCACGATCCCCTCGGTCACGATCCACGCGGGGTTCATCCGCGTCAGGTCGTCGATCCGCTCCCGCCCCGCGACGATGGCCCCGGCCGCCGCCTCGTCGATCCCCGGCACCGCCGCGAGCGCCCCGGCCGACGCCGTGCTCAGATCGACCCGCCCGACCAGGTACGGGTCGGGGCTTGTCGTGAACGCGTCGATGATCGGCGCCCACGCCTCGACCGGGACCGACAGCCGCCGCAGCGCCGCCACGATGTCCGAGTCCTTCGTGAACTTCGTCCCGCCGTCGAGTTCCGCCTTCAGCCCGTCGGCCGTCTCCTGCCCGAACCGCTCCGCGACCGCGGCCCCAAGCTCGTCCGACCAGGGCACATTGATGTTGATCCGCCGATTCCCCCGATGCTGATCCCCGTTCTCGCCCAGCCCCGCCTGCACGTTCGCGTCAAAGCCGAAGACCGTCAGCAGATCCGCCAGCGCCGCCGGCGCTTCCTCGCTCCGCCTCATCGGCTCATCGCCCTCGACCGGCCCGTACAGCAACTCCGGCGTCAGCCCCGGCACCCGCAGCAGGTCCTCCACGCTCTCGTACCGCGCCCCCGTCCGCCCCGCGACGATCTTGTCACCCAGTTCCTTCCCGATCGACGACACCCGCGCGAACATCTCCGCCGTCGCCGTGTTCGCGTCCAGCTTCGACGCCTCGCTCACGAGCCAGGCCTCGCCCGCCCCGATCGGCAGCAGCCGCACCGCCCCGCGCACCCCGTTGTCGTCGGTAAACAGCGTCCACTCCCGCGTCACCTCGGGCGGCACACCCTCGAGGATGCTCTCGCGCTGCGTCGCCAGCTCCGCCAGCGCCGCCTGCACGCCGGACCACGCCAGCGACCGCGCCTGCACACGCCCGAGCGCCGTCCGCGACGCCGCCATCTCCGCCTCCACGACGAACAGCACCGACGTCCCCAGCAGCGTCGCCACCACCACGACCACGAAGGTCATCAGCAGCACCACCCCGCGCTCGCCCGCCGGACGCCTCATCCGTCGTCCCTCCACGCCGCCACCGGGCCGTCGGGCACCACGATCACGCGCCGCCGATCCGGCTCCCCCTTCGGCCACACCGGGATCCCCGGCTCCGCCATCGCTCCCGATGACGAATCCTCATCCATCGGGAACTCCACGACCGGCTCGAACGCCCCATCCGCCGGCTCCAGCACCGGACCGAACCACAACGCCACCTCGATCGCCGCGGGCAATCGCCCTTCCGCGCGGCTGTCAAACTCCCCCACCCACCGCCGCCCGTCGTAGTACCGCAGCCGCAGCCGCTGCACGTGATCGCACGCCACCTCGGGCGCGCCCGACCCCGCGCCCGCCCCCTTCCAGCGGCGCGCCCGGATCTCCCCGCTCAGCCGGTCGAACGTGAACTCCGACCCCTGCAGGTCTCCCGGCTTCCCGTCCGCTTCCGAATCGCCCACCGGCACCATCACGCCGCGTGACAGCACCAGCAGACCCGAACCCGTGCCGCGCACCCCCGCGCCGCCCCCCGCCCCCGCCACCGCGCAGAACAGGTCCGACTCGATCTGCTCGATCACGGCGTTCGCGCCCTGCGAATCCACCGCGACCCGCTCCATGTCGTCGGCGTCCACCGTCAGGTCCCACAGAAACGCGAACATCGCGCCCACCAGGATCACGATCAGGCCGATCGCCAGCATCGCCTCCACCAGCGTGAACCCGCGCGCCGCCGAGCGTCTCATCGCCCACCCCCGGACGGCCGCGCCGCCCCGCTCTCCGCGGCACGCGAAATCTCATCCACCGCCCCCGCCGTGTCCTCGACGCGGTCGGCCATCCGCACAAGCTGGTGCAGCGTGTACGACGCCGTGACCGTCGTCGAGTTCGGCGCCGCTTGCTTGATCGCCCGCACCGTCACCCTCGTCAGCCCGTCAAAGTCCGTCGGCTCCGATTCGACCTCGATCCTCCACAGCGACGGCCGCGGCGGCGTGTCCGCGAACCCCTCTCCGATCTCGCTCGTCCCCGAGAGATCGTCGTGCGCCTCGAGATCATCCTCCCACAGCGGCACCGGCCCGTGCTCCGTCCGCACCGACCCGATCCCCGCCTCGATCCGCGCCATCGCCGAACGCGCCAGATCCGCCGCCCGCACCGCGTCACGCGTCGAAGCAAGCCCCGATGTGCTGTCGTTGAGCAACGCCAGGATCGCGATCGCGCCCATCACGAACAACGTGATCGCCAGCATCACCTCCAGCAGCAACGCCCCACGTGCGAAAGCGTTCCGCGCCACCCTGTTCCGTGCCACCGAGGTCGGTGCCTTGACCGACCTCGGTGCTCTTCGCACTCCACCTCTCGCGCCGCCCCCCTGCTCTTCTTTGTACTTTGAACTTTGAACTTTGTGCTTTCTCCCCCGCGTGCCGGGTGCCACTACTCGGCCGCTCTGGGCCGAGTAGTGCAAGCGACCCCCGACCCAACTCATCCTCCCCGTCCGCTTGCCACCGCCCCGCCCCTCTACTTTGTGCCCTACGCTTCGCACTTCTTGCTTTGAGCTTTGAGCCTTGAGCTTCGAGCTTTGTACTTCGTGCTTTGAGCTTTGAGCTTTGAGCTTTGAGCTTTGTACTACGTGCTTTGAGCTTTGAGCTTTGAGCTTTGAGCTTTGCTCTTCGTGCTTTGCACTTTGTACTTTGTACTTTGTACTTTCTCCCCCGTCCCCGCGCACCCTCTCCCCATCAGGCTCTCGCCCGCGGGTCTCCGACCCCTGCTCGATGCGCCGCTCCGCCATCGTTGCTCCGTGTCAGTTCGGCTCGGGGACCTCCGCCTCCGGTTCATCCGGCGCCGCCGCCTTCACCTCGCGCAGCCGCGCCGCCCCGGTCCACCGGTTCACGCGCAGCTCCGCCGCCAGGTCGCCCGGCCCGATCAGGAACCGCGCCCCCTCGCTCCACGCCGTCCCGTCGGGAAGGAAGACCGCCAGCGTCAGCACCGGCTTGGCCAGCGCGTTAGCCTCCGCGAGCGTCTCGGGCCGCTCGAGCGACGGGTCAAACGCCTCGAGGCCCCCCTCCACAACAGGCATCCGCTCCGAGAACCGCACCGAATCCGGCAGCGTGCTCCGCGTCCCCGTGCGGGCCCCGACCGCCTGCGTTTCTTCTTCGGTCTCGCCGGGCCGGAACGGTTCGTGCCCGATCCACGCCCCCTTGGCGTCCTCGCCCGCGAACAGCCGAACCGATTCGCCCGACCGCTGCGCCGCGCTCCGCGCCAGCTGCGCCGCGGCCACCGTCTGGCGCACCGCCAGCGTGTGGCGCGACTCCCGCGTCCAGTCGCTCATCCCCACGAAAACCAGCGCCCCGACCGCCACGGTCAGCACGATCACGATCAGCAGTTCGATCAGCGTGAAGCCGAGTCGATTCATGCAGCCGCTCGCAAGGACCACCCCGGCGATCGCCGGGAACACACGCGCCGCGCCCTACGGGCCCGGCGGCAGTTCGCCCGAACCCCCGAACCCGCCATCGGCCGCATTCACGTCCCAGGACACGACATCGTCCTTCGTCCCCTCTTCCTTGTCCAGGCCGTTGGACCACAGGTCGTACGTCGTCTCATCTCCGTGTTCGCTGACCGGGCGGTAGTTCCACGGCTGATCCCACGGGTCGTTGGGGACCGGCTTCTCCATGAACCTCTTCCACTTCGTCTCGTTGGGGTCCGCCTCCGGGTCCAGCGTCTCGCGGCTCCACAGCACGGCCAGCCCCTCCGACTCGTTGGGGTACCGGTCAAACTTGAACCGGAACTCCTTGAGCCCGCGCTCGATCTGCTGCATCTGGGCCTTCGCGATCCCCGACTTCGCCTCGTCCTTCGCCCCCAGCAGGTTGTACACCACCAGCCCGCCCAGCAGCACGATGATCGTGATCACGATCATCAGCTCGATCAGCGTGAACGCCGACCGCGCGGCGACATTCCTTCCCGTCCGGCCCCGCCACAAGCGCACATCGTTCATGGATGCAATCCTTTTTCTGGCAGTCCTTCGCCGACACCCCGCCCGACCGCGGGACACCCGATCCGTCGTCCCCGCCCGGGCATCCAAGGGGCCGCCCTCGGGGGCGGGGGCGGAGCGATCCCGGCCCCAGATCAAACCCGTCAGGGCCGGCCATCTCAATCGTCGGCGTGCCGCCATCTCCGCGGCCACTCCCGACGCTTAGCACACACTAGCCAAACGCCACCGGCCATGCAACCCCCTTCCGCCCGGCTTCCTGGTGGTAGAGGCCTCCGGCCTGTTCCCTTGTGGCGCAGGCATTCCCGCTGTCCGTGCCACGCGTGCCACGGGCTGCCCGTGCTCTGTGGTGAAGGCTGCCAGCCTGCTCTTCCACAGGCTGCCGGCTCGGCGGCTGCACCTGAGTTGAGTTGCAGACATCATTTCTGCTGTGGCCGTTCGGCTATCTACGCCCGCGCACTCCTTTGGTCCCCCCACTCGCAACGCCTCCCGGTGCACGATCCCTCCCCATGTCTCTTCCCCTCATCCCCTCATCCCCTTATCTCCTCATCCCCCGCTCCCCCTAGACACCTCGACACCTTGACACCTTGACACCTTGACACCTTCCCCTTTGCCCCTTTGCCACTCTGCCACTTTGCCACTGACTTCACGGACACCCCGCCGCAAACCTCGTCTGAAAACATCCCCAGTCCGCGATGT
>CAZMPE010000116.1:0-2066 GCA_964567955.1 uncultured Phycisphaeraceae bacterium
ACAATCTCCGCGCGTCCTGCCAGACGGAATGGCAGGAGCAGTACCCCCTCGCATCCGTCTGCCGGTGGATCGGGAACTCGCCCGACGTCGCCGCCCGCCACTGCCTCACCGCGCGCGACGTCCACTTCAACATGGCGGCGGGCCATCGCGAGGCGGCAGCAGTTCCGGCAACACAGGCGCGCCCGAGCGCGCCCACGCCCCTCGGGCAAGAAACACAGAACCCCCGGAATCCAAGCGGATGAGCGGGGGTTGGTGCCGGGGGAAATCCCGTGGAATCAGAGCAAGTGGGCGCGGGTGGATTCGAACCACCGTAGGCAGTTAAGCCACCAGATTTACAGTCTGGCCCGTTTGGCCACTCCGGCACACGCCCGTCCCGGGATGGCGGCCACCCCGAAGGACCACAGGGTAGCCCCGCCCCACGCCAGCGGCAACGCAAGCGCTCCATATCCCATGGATCGCATGAACCGCCCGACCCCTGGATCGGACGGCGCGCCGGCTTGAATCGTGCCGCACTCCCGCCCGAAAGCCGCCGCCCGGACTCGAACCGGGGACCTGCGCTTTACAAAAGCGCTGCTCTACCAACTGAGCTAAGGCGGCCTCGCGAAAAGACTAGGTCGAGATCGATCGCGCAACAAGCTCGGGATCCGCCCGGAACGCCTCTACAATCCCGACCCATGCCGCTCCTGACCGCCACCAACATCCAGCACGCCTTCGGCGACTCGATCATCCTCGACGGCTGCTCGATGTCGATCGAACCGGGCGAGCGGATCGGCATCGTCGGACGCAACGGCACCGGCAAGACGACCCTCCTTCGCATCCTGGCAGGCCAACTGACGCCCGATGCCGGAGGCGTCAACCTCCAGCGCGGCTCGCGGTCCGGGTACCTCACCCAGGATCCCGTCCTCGACCCCGCCGAGACGCTGCGCGAGTCGGCCGAGGGCGCCTTCGCCGAACTCCACCGCCTCCACGCCGAACAGCACAAGCTCTTCGACCTCATGGCCCACGCCACGGGCGAAGAGCTCGACCGCCTCCTCAAGCAGCAGGAACGCCTCGAGCGCGACATCGACGCCGCGGGCGGCTACGCCATCGACCACCGCATCGACGCTGTCCTGCACGGCCTGGGATTCACCGACGCCCAGTTCGCGATCCGGACCCGCGACCTCTCCGGCGGCCAGAAGGGCCGCCTCGCCCTCGCTCGTCTCCTCCTCGAGCAGCCCGACGTCCTCCTGCTCGATGAGCCGACCAACCACCTCGACATCGACGGCCGCCTCTGGCTCGAGGACTTCCTCAACAACGAGTTCCGCGGCGCGGTCATCATGGTCAGCCACGACCGCTACCTGCTCGACCGCGTCGTGACCCGGATCGTCGAGACCGAGCAGGGCCGCCTCATCGATTACCCCGGCAACTACCGCGCGTTCCGCGAGCTCCGCGCCGAACGCCGACTCGCCATGCAGCGCGCCTACGACAACCAGCAGACCAAGTTCCGCAAGGAAGAGGCCTTCATCCGGCGCTACAAGGCCGGCCAGCGCGCCAAGCAGGCCCGCGGCCGGGAGACCCGCCTCGAGCGCGAAAAACTCGGCTCGTCCCTCGAGCGCCCGATGGAACTCGCCGCCCTCCGGCTCGAACTCCCCAAGGCCGAACGAACCAGCGATGTCGTGCTCTCCGGTCGCGGCCTCTCCAAGAGCTACCCGCAGCGGGCCGGTTCCACCGACGAAGGCGAGAAGGTGCTCTTCCGCGGCCTGGACATCAGCATCGGTCGCGGCGAACGCTGGGGCATCATCGGCCCCAACGGCGCGGGCAAGACGACGCTCGTCCGCTGCCTCCTCAAGGGCCTCGACCCGCACGAACCGCCCGGCGTGGCTTCCGCCTCGACGACCGATGAGGGCACCATCCGCATCGGAACAAACGTCAAGGTCGGCTTCTACCGGCAGACGCAGGAGCACATCGACGGCGACCAGTCCGTCTACCGCTACCTGCAGAATGTCATCTACAAGGAGTCCGGCGGCGCGGTCTTCAGCGAGCAGCAGGCCCGCAACCTCGCCGGCGCCTTCCTCTTCTCCGGCGAC
>CAZMPE010000116.1:2083-7491 GCA_964567955.1 uncultured Phycisphaeraceae bacterium
GAACGCAGCCGCGCCGTCCTCGCCGGCCTCCTCGCCAGCGCCAAGAACCTGCTCGTCCTCGACGAGCCCACCAACCATCTCGACATCTCCAGCGCCGAACGGCTCGAAGAGGCCCTCCGCCCCAGCGACGCCGGCGGAAGCTTCGACGGCACGCTCATCCTCATCAGCCACGACCGCGCGCTCATCGACGCCACCTGCGACCACCTCCTCATCCTCGACGGTCGCGGCGGCGCACAGGTCTTCTTCGGCGGCTTCACGGCTTGGCACGAGCAGGCCGCGCTCAAGGCGGAAGAGGATCGCGCCCGCGCCGAGGAACAGAAGCGCCGCGACGGCCGTGACAAGCGCGAGCGGCAGGCCCAGGAGTCGAGCAAGCGCGCCGACCCGGCCAGGCCCTCCGCCAACGCCCTCTCACGCCTCAAGACCGAGCAGCTCGAGGAGAAGATCCAGAAGATCACCGCGCGCATCCGCGAGATCGACAAGGCCTTCTCCGACCCCGAGTTGTGGAAGGACGCCGCCGCCGGCGCCCGACTCGGCGACGAACGACGCCGCCTGACGGAAGAGCTCGAGCCCCTCGAGTTCGAATGGATGCAGCGCGCCGAACAGACCTGACCTCACGTCGCCGCGACGCCCTCCCGCCGCGTGCGCACCACCGGCGTGCCAGCCCGCAGGGCCGCGTCGAGGTCCGCGATCAGGTCGTCTTCGTCCTCGATCCCGATCGACAGCCGAACCAGGTCGCTCGGGAACGAACGTGTCGCCCGCAGTTCCGGCGGGATGCTCGCGTGCGACATGCGCGCCGGCAGGCTGATCGACGACGCGATCCCGCCGAAGCTCACCGTGATCGCGAACAGCTTCGCCGCCTCCACGATCGCCCGCGAACGCTCGGCCGAGCCCGTCTCGAAACTGACGACCGCCCCGGGCCCCCGGGCCTGCCCCTCGTGCACCGCGCGACCCTCGTGCCCCCGCAGCCCGGGGTAGTGCACGCGAGTCACCGCCGGGTGCGACGACAGAAACTCCGCCACCCGCCCCGCTGTCTCCTGCTGTCGCGACAGCCGCAGGCCCAGAGTCTTCAGGCCCCGCAGCAGCAGGAACGAGTCAAACGGCGGAAGCGCGGCACCATTTCCGTTCTGGTGCAGGTAGATGGACTCCGCCAGCTTCTCGTCCTTCACCACCACCGCACCCGCCGTCACGTCGCTGTGCCCGCAGAGGTACTTCGTCGCCGAGTGGATCACGATGTCCGCCCCGAGTTCCAGCGGATTCTGCAAGTACGGCGAGAGCATCGTGTTGTCCACGGAGAGCAGCGCCCCGTGCCGGTGCGCGATCGCCGCCAGCCCCTTGAGATCCGCGATCGTCAACAGCGGGTTCGTCGGCGTCTCGACGTGGATCAGCCGCGTCTTCGGCCCGATCGCCGCCTCAAACGCGCGCAGGTCCCTCGGGTCGGCGTACCGCACGCCGACGCCGCTCCGCGGCAGGATCCGCGAGAACAGGCGGAACGTCCCGCCGTACAGGTCGTCGCCCGCAAGGATCTCATCCCCGACGCTCAGCAGCCCGGTGACGGCCGACAGCGCCGCCAGCCCGCTCGCGAAGGCGAACGCCCGCGTGCCCCGCTCCAGCCGCGCCAACTGCGACTCGAGCACCGCCCGCGTCGGGTTCCCGCTGCGCGAGTAGTCATACCGCCCGAACTCGAGCGCCGACTCCTGTTCGAACGTCGCCGTCTGATAGATCGGCGTACCCACCGGGTTCGACGGATCGCCCGGATTCGCCTCAAACTGCACCAGCAACGTGTCCAGATTCATGTTCGTTCTCCAGTGGCTCATGCCGACAAAGCCGCCTCGTGCACCCGGTGCGTCCGCGCCTCGCGCACCAGCTCGAAAAGATCACCAAGAACGGATTCCGTCGTCGGCCAGCGCCCCGCACCCTTGCCCGCGACAGAAACCACCTCGCCGTCCCCCGGCTCGATCACCACGCGGTTCTGCTCGCCCCGCACCGACGCGAGCGGATGACCCGCGTCGAGCAGTCGGGGCCCGACCCGCGCCGCGACGCCACGGCCATCCGCACGAAGCGCCGCTACCAGCCGGTACACCCGCCCAACCGACGCCGCCGCACGCACGGCCGCCGGGTCGAGCCCGAGAATCCCGGTCCGCTCAATCGCCCCGGCATCGAGATCGACTCCGAAGCCGTCGCGCGCGAGGATCACCAGCTTGTGCGCGGCGTCCGTCCCGTCAAGATCCGCCGTCGGATCCGCCTCGGCGAACCCTCGGGCCTGGGCACTGCGCACCGCGTCCTCGAGCGTCGAGCCCTCAGCGATGCGATCGAGAACGAAGTTGGTCGTCCCGTTCACGACACCCTCGATCGAGCGGATCGGGCCCGCCGCTCGCACGCGCCGCACGGCCTCCAGCACAGGGACGCCGCCGCCGACGCAGGCGGAGTACAGCAGCCGCGCCCGGCTGACGGCACCGATCTCCTCGAGCCTCCGCCCGTCGAGACCGACGACGGTCTTGTTGGCCGTGACGACGTCCCTTCCACGCCGCAAGGCCCCGACGATCAACTCCACCGCGGGCTCGCGCCCGCCGATCGCCTCGATCACCACGTCACAATCCGCCTTGACGATGCTCCAGGGGTCGTCGGTCAGAAGCCCGGGCGGAACGCCCTCGTCCGCGTGCTTCTTGACGCTCCGGACGGCCGCGCCCACAACTTCAAAGATCGTCGGGCGCGCCGCGAGTTCGCGATACACGCCCAGGCCGACCGTGCCCAGCCCCAGCAGCCCGACCCGGATCGGCGCGGGCGGGTACACGCCCGCCTCATGCAGGCTGATCGACACCTCCCCCACCGCCGTGCCCGTCGCCTCGGACGGCGCGCCAACATCGAACCGAACGCCGTGATCGCGCGCGTACCGCACCGCCTTGTGCTGCAGGATCCTCCCGTCCAGCCGCAACGCATCGTCGAAGCCGAGCGTGCGGAACCGACGCGGCGGCGGCCCCGGCACGGATGGATCGCGCTCGTAGAGCCCGTCCACGTCCTTGACGAGCCGGCACTGGTCCGCCCCCAGTTCCCGCGCGACAAAGATCGCGGTCAGGTCCGATCCGCCCCGGCCGAGCAGCGACGTTCGACCGTCCGGCAGTCGCCCGACGAACCCCGGCAGCACCGCGACGGGTCGCGACTCCAGCGCTCGAAGGATGCCCGCCGCGTCCAGCGAGACAGGCTCGGAATCGAGCACCGAGCCCCGCGTCCGCAGGTCCACCGCCGCCGGGTCGAGCACCGTCGCGGGGATGCCCGCGCGGTCGAGAGCAAGGCCGAGCAGCGCGACACTCCTCGCCTCCCCCGTGGCCAGCAGCGCGCCCAGCGCCTCCGGCTCCGGTTCCGCGCTGTACCCGCGCGCCTCGGCCAGAAGACGATCAGTCGTCCTGCCCAGCGCGGACACCACCGCCACCACGCGATGCCCCTCGCGAACCCAGCGAAAAACCTCGTGAACGGCGACGGATAACTCGTCTTCGGAGACGAGCACGGAGCCTCCGAACTTCAGAACGGTCAGCGGGCGTTGAGACACGGCTCGCTCCTTTCGGTGCATTGCGCGGCAACGTCGAGCGCCCGCGCGAGGTCGTCGATGATGTCCTTGGGCTCTTCGAGCCCCACGGAGAGTCGGACAAGGCCGTCGGTGATCCCGCCGGCCAGACGCTGGGCCGGGGGCACGTCCCCGTGCGTCATGCTCGCCGGATGGGTGATGAGCGTTTCGACGGCTCCGAGGTTCTCCGCCAGCGAACAAAGCCGCACGGCATTCATGACGGCGATTCCGGCCTCCACGCCTCCCTGCACTTCAAACGAGACGATTCCCCCGCCGCGCCCGGACTGCTGGCGGATCGCCAGGTCGCGCTGCGGGAACGACTCGAGCAGCGGGTAATGCACGCGTTCAACCCGCGGGTGCGCCCCGAGCCACGTGGCCACCTCCACCGCGTGCTCACAGTGCAGTTTCAGACGGGCCGGGAGCGTCTTGATTCCCCGTAGCGTCAGCCATGCTTCGAACGGCGACTGGATCGACCCCAATGTCTTACGGACCAGCCCCAGCCGCCCGAGCAGCGCCGCGTCCCTCGTTGCGATCGAGCCCCCCACCGTCGCGTTGTGACCCTCGATGTACTTCGTCGTCGAGTACAGGCTCACATCCGCCCCGAGGTCCAGCGGCCGCTGCAGCACCGGCGTCAGAAACGTGTTGTCCACCGCCAGCGTGACACCCCGCGCCCGCGTCACCCGGGCCACCGCCGCGATGTCCGTCAGCTTCAAGGTCGGGTTCGCCGGCGTCTCGACAAAGACCAGCCGCGTCCGTTCGCCGGTCGCCGCGGCAACCGCCGCCGCGTCCGACGTATCCACGAACGACGCCGATACGCCCAGCCCCTCCAGGATCTGCCGCACCAGCCGCACCGTCCCGCCGTACACCACGTCGGAAACGACGGCGTGATCCCCGGCCTTGAGCAGCGACAGGAACAGCGCCGTAATCGCCGACATCCCCGTGTTGAAGCACAGAGCCTCGGACTGCTCGAGCGCGCCGAGCGCGCGTTCCAGGGCCGCCACCGTCGGGTTCGCGGCACGCGAATACGTGAATCCCTTGTGCCGGCCGACCGCCTCTTGCACGTAGGTCGTGACTTGGTGGATCGGGGTCAGGATCGCCCCGGTGCTCTCGTCGGGTTCCCGCCCGCCCCGCACCGCTACCGTGCCGATACCGAAATCTTCAGTTGCCATATGGTCGTTCCGTGTGAGTGAGTGTCAAAAACACAAGCCGCCGCGGGGAACCCCGAGCGGCGGCGACTCACGACGGATTTGACCAGGTGTCAGCCGTGCGAAGTCGGACCACCGCCCGGGGCGGGCATGGCCATCGACATTCGCATGGACACGTTCTGACGCACGAAAGACTCCTGGGGACGCGGGGAAGATAGCAGGCCGGGACGCCGAGTCAAGAGAGCCGGTCCGGCCCGGCGCCGGCCCCAAGACTCTCCAATGGGCGATACTGGACTCGAACCAGTGACCTCTTCCATGTCAAGGAAGCGCGCTAGCCAACTGCGCTAATCGCCCGCAGGGCACGAGTATAGCGGCCCGGCACGCACGAGTCACGGCTCACCCCCAACCCCCGCGAGCGCCCGCACAACCCGCCGCGAAAGGTCCGATTCCCACACGCCCCCGGAACGCTCGATCGTCACCTCGAACCCTCTCGCCTCCCCCACCCGAACCGCCGCCGCCAGCGGCACCACGATCTCGCCCGGCGTGCCGGTCGCCGACGACTCGTCGCGCTCGCCGCCGAAGACCCCGCCGCTGATCCTCGTCCCGCGTTCATCGACGATCCACACCTGGTACTGCTCGCCGGCCCCGCTCACCGGGAGTCCGACGAACCGCAGGAACCCGCTCTGCAACGAGTGATCCCACAC
>CAZMPE010000117.1:0-7471 GCA_964567955.1 uncultured Phycisphaeraceae bacterium
CGGCGAGATCTTCGCCGGGCTCCAGGGCGGGGACAACTATGTGTACTGGAAGCGGTTCGACAAGCGGCTCGCGCTGATCGAGCCGAACATCGGCATCCGGTCGACGGGCGACCAGGAGTCGCGTAACTCGGTCAACAACATCTTCACCGACCGGGTGATCCTCGACGTGCCGATCCTGTGCATGGGCCCGGACGGCGGGCCGGTCATCGACCTCGACGAGCTGCTCGTCGGGCAGGCGGGCAAGTTCTTCGGCGGCGCGGCGGGCGGGTTGAACAGCCGGCTGGCGGCGATCAAGACGGCCAAGGCGTTTCCCGAGAACATCGAGATCGCGTTCGAGGTCCCGACGGGCAACGGTCGCCTCAAGACGTTCCACTATTCGATCAGCCTGATCAAGGAGACGCCCGGGTTCAAGCCGCGGATCGCCGACGAGCGGATCGGTTTCTTCACGACGAGCTTCATCGACCTCGGCAAGGCGAGCAACGAGGAGAAGTACGTCCGGTACGTCAACCGCTGGAACCTGGAGAAGGCGGACCCCAAGCTGAAGATGAGCCCGCCGAAGCGGCCGATCGTGTTCTTCATCGATGCGAACGTGCCGGTGCGTTACCGCCGCTGGGTGCGTGACGGCGTGCTGTCGTGGAACAAGGCCTTTGAGCAGGTCGGGATCAGCAACGCGATCGAGGTCTACTTCCAGGACGCGACGACGGGCGCCCACATGGAGAAGGACCCGGAGGATCGGCGGTTCAACTTCATCCGCTGGCTGGCCAACGACGTCGCGACGGCGATCGGCCCGAGCCGGGCGAACCCGATGACGGGCGAGATCCTCGACGCGGACATCGTGCTGACGGACGGGTGGATCCGGGCGTTCTGGTTCGAGTACAAGGATTACCTGCCCGAGATGGCGATGGAGGGGCTGAGCCCCGAGACGTACGCCTGGCTGGAGCGCAACCCGCAGTGGGACCCGCGCGTGCGGATGGCGTCGCCCGGCGAGCGCGACCTGATGCTGGCCAAGCGGGCGCAGCGGGGCGTGCTGGCGTACGGCGGGCACCCGGCCTTCACGTCCGATCCGACGCTGATGGGCGACGACGAGTACGACGGCCTGGTGGGGCGCGTGAGCCAGACGAACGGCATGTGCCTGGCGGCGCGCGGCAAGGCGTTCGACATGGCGGTGATGCACCTGAACATGGCGCTGGACGGCCTGCTGGAGGGCGGGCAGCCCGGCGGCGATGAGCCGGAGGGCGACAAGCCCAAGGGCGACAAGCCCAAGGACGAGAAGGGCGACCTGCTCGACGGGATCCCCGACTGGTACATCGGCCCGGCGCTGGCGGACCTGACGGCGCACGAGGTCGGGCACACGCTGGGGCTTCGGCACAACTTCAAGGCGTCGAGCGTGTACACGCTGGCGCAGATGAACAGCGCCGAGTTCAAGGGGAAGAAGCCGATCACGACGTCGGTGATGGATTACACGCCGGTCAACATCAACATGAATGACGGCGAGATCCAGGGCGACTACCAGCCGATCGACATCGGGGCGTACGACATGTGGGCCATCGAATACGGCTACACCTTCCAGGACGACCTCAAGCCGATCCTGGCCCGGGTGGCGGAGCCGGAGCTGGTCTACCAGACCGACGAGGACACGTTCGGCCCCGACCCGCTGGCGCGGCGTTACGACCTGGCGGCGGACCCGATCAACTTCGCCAAGAGCCGGATGCGCCTGGCCAAGCACGCCCGTGACCGCATCATCGAGAAGTTCGTGAAGGACGGCCAGAGCTGGTCCCGGGCCCGGCGGGGGTACCAGGTCTCGCTGGGGATGCAGACGCAGAGCCTGAGCATGATGGCCCGCTGGGTGGGCGGCTCGTACGTCCACCGGGACCGCAAGGGCGATCCGAACGGCCGCCTGCCGGTCGTGCCGGTCGAGGTGGAGAAGCAGCGCGATGCGCTCAAGTGGATCATCGAGAACGCGTTCTACGACGCGTCGTTCGGGCTGACCTCCGAGCTGCTCAGCCGCATGACCGTGGACAAGTGGTTCGACGGCGGCGGCAGCGCGTCGGACGATCCGACGTGGCCGATCCACGACCGGATCATGGGCATCCAGGCCTCGGTGCTGACGATGCTGATGAACCCGACGACGCTGCAGCGCGTCTACGACAGCGAGTTCGCCATCCCCGCGGACAAGGACGCGCTGACGCTGCCCGAGCTGCTCGACACCGTCAGCGGGGCGATCTGGACCGAGATCGCGGCGGTGCCCGACCGGCGGTTCAGCGCCCGCGAGCCGCTGATCTCGAGCCTGCGCCGCAACCTGCAGCGCGAGCACATGGAGCGGATGATCGACCTGTCGCTGGGCACGGGGTTCAACGCGGCGGGCAAGCCGATCTCGAACCTGGCGACGTCGAAGCTCCGCGATCTGGAGGCCCGGATCACCGCGGCGCTGGCCAAGGGCGATTCGAACTTCGATCCCTACACCAAGGCGCACCTGAGCGAGGCCAAGCTGCGGATCGGCAAGGCGCTCGAGGCGCAGTACATCTACAACTCGGGCTCGATGGGCGGCGGATTCCCCGGGTTCTTCTTCGGGCGCACGCCGGCGCCCGAGGCGACCCCCGAGCCGGGTCGCTGATCGGGGCCGATGCAGATTGACCAGGGCCGCCCGAGGGGGCGGCCCTTTTTCATGCGCCGCGGACGAGTTCGTCGAGCGCCGACTCGAGCGCGCGGGTGTACCGGGCGGCGTCACAGAGCGCGGACGCCGCGACGCGGGCACGCAGGTCCGTCCGCAGGCGCGCCAGCCGGTCCGGGTCGCGAGCCAGCGCGACGGCCAGCTTCTCGTACCCGTCCGGCGACTCGGACGCGAACTCGCTCAGGCCGGCCGCCGTCAGGAGCGAGAGCCCGACTCGTCCGGCGTGGGCCGCGCCCGCGAGGGCGATCACGGGGACTCCCATCCAGAGCGCCTCGCAGGTGGTGGTGGCGCCGTTGTAGGGGAAGGTGTCCAGCGCGATGTCGACGCGTCCGTAGAGGGCGAGGTGCTCCCGGGCTCCGGATGTCTGTGCAAGGAGCTCGAGCCGATCGGGCCCGATGCCGCGGGCGCCGAACCGCGATGCGACGCTCTCGCGTGTCGCCGGGTCGTCGAGCCCCCGCGCCTTGATCAGCAGTCGCGAGCCGGGCACGGCGTCGAGGATGCGCGCCCACGAGCTCATGACGCCTGTCCCGATCTTCGGCAGCGCGTTGAACGAACCGAAGGTGACGGGCCGGGAACCGAGGCAGGGCGGCGGCGCGGGCTCGGGGGCGCTCTCGGGCGGGCCGTAACACAGGAAGCAGCCCGGCATCCGGATCAGCCGTTCGGTCGCGCGCGACTCGGCGCCCGGAGGATCGGTGTGCGCGTCGACGATGCGGGCATCGACCGTGGGCACCCCCGTCGTGTTGGGATACCCGATCATGGAGACCTGCTTCGGCGCCGCGCGCTGAAGGACAACGCCCAGGCAGGCGCCGGATGTCAGCCCGCCCAGGTCCACGAGCACATCCACGCCGTCGGCGCGGATCACGCGGGCCGCTTCGGGTCCGTCCATGCCGCGCAGGTCCCGCCACAGGTCGACATGCGTGCGCAGGCGGTCGGTGGTGCTGTCGGGGGGCGCGTACGAGTAGCACGCGATGTGGAATCGGGCGCGGTCGTGGCGCGACAGGATCGGCTCGACGAAGTACGCAACCGAGTGCGAACGGAAGTCGCCGGACAGGTACCCGATCCGGATCTTGCGAGACGCGTCGACGGGCGAGCGCGCCGCGGGCACGGTCGGCGTGAGCCGTCCGAAGGCCTGGTGCTCGCGCCAGATCTCGTCCGGCGTCGCCCTCTCGTCGTAGTTGAGCGCGAAGCACAGGTAGAACCTCAGCAGGTGCGAATCGGGCCGGACCGCGAGCGCACGGCGCAACCCGTCGATCGCGTCGTCCACCCGCCCCTGCTCCACCCGGATCAGGGCCAGGTTGCCGATCGCCAGGTCGCTCGCGGGGTCGAGGCGGACGGCGGCCTCGAGCGCCTCGATCGCGGCGGCCAGTTCCCGTCGGGTGTGGTGCATCAATCCGAGCTGGATCCACGCGGGGACGAGGGCGGGGTCCGCACGGATCGCGGCGCGGTAGGCCTCGAGCGCCCCGTCGATATCCCCTTTGAACTGGAGGACCTTGCCGAGCGTGCCGTGGGCCGGGCCGTCCGAGGGCGCGGCGCTCAGGGCGCGCCGGGCGAAGTAGAGGGCCTGGTCCAGCTCGCCGCTGTGCGTGAGGAGCTCCGCGAGCAGCTTGTTCGCGTCGGCGTTCGCCGGCGCCCGCTGGAGAAACCGGCGCAGACCGGCCACCGCCTGGTCGGTCCGGCCTTGCGCGGCGTGAAGCTGCGCCTGAAGAATCGCCGCGTCGGGCATGCGGGCAGCGTACCGCGCCCTAGGCGCGGGCCCGGCACCACGATCGCCACAGGTCCCGGTACGCGCCCTCCAGGCCGCGCGCGTGCGCCCGGGCGTCGCACAGGCGCGACGCGCCCACGTGTTCGCGCAGCGTGCGCCGGTGCTCGGCCAGTGCCGCGCGGTCCGCGGCGAGCCCGGCGGCGACGGAGACGTATTCGTCCGGCGTGCCGGCGATCCAGTCGGTCAATCCGGCGGCGGTCAGGAGGCTGGCGCCGACGCGCGAGGCGTGGACGGCTCCCCGCAGCGTGACGACCGGGACGCCCATCCAGAGCGCTTCGCACGTGGTGGTCGTGCCGTTGTAAGGGAAGGGGTCGAGCGCGATATCGACGCTGGCGTAGCGGGCGAGGTGGTCGCGCGTCGCTCCCTCGGCGGGCAGCAAGTCGAGCCGATCGGACGCGACGCCGGCGCTCGCGAACGCCGCCGTGATGCGCTCGCGCGTCTCCGGGTCGTTCAGCCCCCGGGCCTTGAGGGCCAGGCGCGAGCCGGGTGTGCGGCGCAGAATTTCGGACCAGAGCTGAACGACGCGCGGCGCGATCTTCGGCAGCGCGTTGAAGGAGCCGAAGACGACGGCGTCGCGCTCTGCGGCGGCGGGCTCCGGGGCATCGGCGGGCGGCCGGTAGCAGACGAAACATCCGGGCAGG
This sequence comes from uncultured Phycisphaeraceae bacterium, assembly GCA_964567955.1. Classification (GTDB taxonomy): domain Bacteria; phylum Planctomycetota; class Phycisphaerae; order Phycisphaerales; family UBA1924; genus CAZMPE01. The sequence continues at coordinate 5,075 of CAZMPE010000117.1, forward strand.
CGGACGAGCGCCTCCGATGCCCGCGAATCGGGCGGGTCGGTCACGGCGTCGACGAGCCGGAAGGAGACCCCCGGGACGCCCGTGGTGTTGGGGTAGCCCAGGTAGGTGCCGACGAGCGGGGCCGGCGCGCGGGCCATCGCGCCGAGGCGGTTGCCGGCCGTGTGCCCGGAGAGCTCGATGAGCAGGTCGATCCGATCCTCGCGGACGCGCCCCGACAGGGCTTCGTCATCGAAGGCCGCGGCGTCCCGCCAGTGGTCGGCGGCGGCCCGGATGCGCTTCGTTGTGTCGTCGACGACGCGTGACGTGCTGTAGCAGTAGACCTCGACCGCGCCGCGATCGTGATGTTCGATCAGGGGTTCGATGAAGTATGCGACGGAGTGGTTGCAGAAGTCGGGCGAGACGTATCCGATGCGCAGTCGGCGCCCGGGGTCCGGCGTGTTGGCGAACGGCGGCGGGGGCGGGAGGCGCTCGGCGATCGCGGCGCCGGCGCGCGTGTGGGCCTCGAAGAGCTCGCGAGCCCCGATGTTCTCGTCGTAGTTGAGGATGAACGCCCGCATCCCGAGCAGCGCGCTGTGGCGCGGGTTGGCCTCGGAGGCCCGACGCAGCGCCTCCGCGGCGTCATCGGCACGCCCGGCGAGCAGCAGCGCGAAGCCGAGGTTGGCGTGGGCGTCGATCATCCGCGGATCGAGGGCCACGGCTTCGGCGGCGGCCCGTGCGCCCTCGTCGGCGCGCCCGAGCACCATGAGCGACACGCTCAGGCCGTTGCGGGGTATGGCGTAGCGCGGCTCGAGCTCGGCGGCTCGCCGGAAGGCGCCGACGGCCTCCTCGTGCCGGCCGGCGTCGGCGAGGAAGACCCCGAGGTTGCCGTGGAACTTGGCGTTGCCGGGCTCGAGTTCGACGGCACGCCGCAGATAGAACTCGGCCTGCGTCCACTGCGGCGTGCGCTTCAGCAGCATGCCGAGGAAGTGCGCGCCCTCGGCGAGGTCGGGCCGACGCTGGACCAGCCGCCGCAGCGCGGCGATGCCCTGCTCGACGCGCCCCGCATCGGCTCGGGCGATCGCGTCGCGGATGATCTGGTGCGGATCGGGCACGTGGATCAGCGGGGCGGTGGATCGATGGCCGGACCGACGGGCCCATCGGGCGGACGGAACTCGAACGGCTGGATGCCCTCGGGCATCTTGATGGGCGGCTCGGGCTCGCCGGGCAGCGGCTTGAGCAGGTCCTTGGCGCGCGTCGCGAAGTTGCGGGCCTGGAAATCCGGGACCGCGAAAGCGAACGGCGCGAGACGGGCGTTGAGCGCATCGGCCTCCAGACCGATCGCGTCGGCGGGCTCGCCCGGCGGGTTGTACGCCACCTCGAACTTCGCCCAGCGCCGGTCGTCGATCATCGCCGAGCGGACCGTCACCACCAGTCCGTCAAAGGTGCGGAACTCGGCGGTCGCGACGTCGATCGGCTCCGCGGGCGGAACGGACTCGAAGGAGACATCGGAGGCGGGCTTCACGTCGTCGAGCGAGACGGAGGAGAGTGCTCCGCCCACGGCGTCGGCCGCGCCCGGGTACGTGAGCTCGCGCCCCTCGGGCAGACCGGTGTAGGTGAAGGCGGGGGCGTCGGCGGTCTCGCGCGTGACCACGACCTCTTCGCCGTCGGGCGTGTGCCGGATCGTGGCGCTCTGGATCCGGTCGCGGGGGATGCTGAGGAAGATGCGTTCGACCCAGTCGAGCGGTTCGGTGCGGACTTCGATGCGGCCCATGCCCCGGCCGGGGCGTGCGAGCCAGGACTGCGCTTCGCCCGCGCGCCGGACGTACAGGTCGGCGGGCGCGTTGAAGCCGACGGCCGTCTTCGGCCGGCCGAGGATGATCGAGGCGATCGTGACGCCGGCCGGATCGGCGAACGTGACGAGTGTGGAGTCGGAGCCTCCGGAGCCGGGGTCTTCGACGCCGATCTTGGAGTAGTTGTCGGGGTCCTGGGTGCGGGGCTCGATGATAGCGAGGGCGGAGAGCCCGACGATGACCTCTTTGACCTGTTCGAACTTCGCCGGGTAGCCGCCCTTCTCGATGATGGCCCAGCCGCCGGCGGCCGTGCGCTCGACCGTGAACGAGGACGCGCCGCGAACGATGGAAACGCGGGCGACATCCGAGGTGCGGTCGGCGAGCGCGGGCAGAACGGGGCCCCCGGCCTCCGGGGCCGCGGTGCGCGTGCGCTGCGTGCTCAGGGAGTAGCCGGCGAGGCCGATCGCCGCGACGGTGCAGACGGAGAGGATCGCGAGTGTTCTGGGCTTCATGGGCGGGTCCCGGAGGTCGCCCGGACGCGGGCCGATTTACGGCGCGCCGTGCGGTAGAGGCCGAGGCCGACGGCGAGGGCGCAGACGGCGAGTGGAACGGCGGCGGTGTTCACGAT
>CAZMPE010000118.1:0-7466 GCA_964567955.1 uncultured Phycisphaeraceae bacterium
GGCACTCGGCCTCGATCGCGTCCGCGCCGACCGCCGTCCCCACGCGGGTCGCCACGCCGAGCCGGTCGCCCGTGAAGATCGCCACGTGCCGCACGCCCAGGTCCCGCAGGCGCTGGATCACCGTCTTCGTGTTCGTCCGCACCTTGTCCTCGAGCCCCACGCACCCGAGGTACTGCCCGTCGCGCATCACGTGCACGCCCGTCATGCCCTCCGTCTTGGCCTCCACCGCCTCGACCGCCGCATGGATGCCCGGGCTCAGCTCGCGCAGCCAGCTCGCCCGGCCGACGCACAGCTCGCCCATGTTCGTGCGCGCCCGAACGCCGCGACCATGGATCTCCTCGTAGTCCTTCGACCCGTCCGGCTCGATCCGCGCCGCACGCGCCGTCGACAGGATCGACTGCGCCAGCGGGTGGTTGGAGTGCTGCTCGCCGTTCGCCGCGGCCTTGAGCAGCTCCGCCCCCTCGACGCCCGGCGCGGGAACAAGCTTCGTCACCTCGAACTTGCCCGTCGTCATCGTGCCGGTCTTGTCCAGCACCACCGCGTCGATGTTCGCCGCCGCCTCGAGGTAGCTCGTCTGCTTGATGAGGATGCCCAGACGCGCCGCCGCCGCGAACGCCGCGACGTCGGGCTCGCCAGCAGAAGGGCGGAGGGACAGGTCACGACCAGGATCGTCACCGCCACCTCGCTGGCCTTCGCCTTGATGACCGGGTCCGCGGACTGGCTCATCACGAACCACACGATCCCCGCGACCGACAGCACCACCGGCACGAAGAAACGCGCGACCTGCTCGATCAGCAGCTGGCGCGGCGAGCGGCTGCGCTCCGCCTCGCGGATCAGCTGGCTCACCTTGCCGATCGTCGTGTCCTCGCCCACCTGCGTCACCGTCAGGTCGATGCCGCCGGTCAGGTTCGTCGTGCCCGCGTACACCGGGTCGCCGGGCTGCACCTCGACGGGCGCGGCCTCGCCCGTCAGCGAGGCCTGGTTGATCGTGGACCGGCCGCTGACGATCCGCCCGTCCACGGGCAGGTTCTCGCCGGGGCGGACGCGAACAAGCATGCCGACCTTGACCTCGCGCAGCGACGCCTCGCGCTCGACATCATTCTCGACGACGCGCGCGACGTCCGGCGTCAGGGCGACCAGGTCCTCGATGGCGCGCTGGGCGCCGGAGGCCGTGCGGCGGACAATCTGCCCCGCAACGAGCAGGATGAAGGCGAGCAGGCCCGCCGTCTCGTAGTTGCCGATCGCCAGGGCCGCGATGATCGCGACCGCCGCGAGCACCGAACTCGACGGGTGCCCGGAGCGGATCTCCGTCCACGCCGCGACCACCATGGGCACGCACAGGATGATCGCCCCGATGACCGCGGGGATCTGCACCACGTCCGGGCTGGCAAGTCCCAGCCAGCGGCCGACCGTCGTGATGAGCACCAGCACGCCGCCGAGCAGGTAGATCTGGATGTACCGCTCGATCTCCACCTCGTGGTGGGCGCAGCAGTGCACCGCGTCGTCAGCGTCGTTGTGGGTGTGGGCGGTCTCGGCGTGGGCCATGAGGGTCTGCTCCGTCGTGCCGGGAGAGGAGGTGAATCGGCCGGATCGCGGGGTCGGGCGTGAACCGCCTCCCCGCCCCCAAGCCCCGGGAAGGCCCGGAAGGGGGACGTATGGTAGCTCCGCCCGCCGCGGGCGGTCCCCTGTGTACGATCGCCGGGCGGGCCGGGTTCGGCGCCGCCCGGAGACCGCGGCCATGGGACGACTTCCGAAGAAACCTGGTCCGACCGGCAAGGCCGCCAGGCCCGCGGCCCGCAAGGCCCGGGCCGATGCCGCAAAGGGCCCGGTCATCACCGTGCTCGGGATCGGACAGATGGGGCTGGTCTGCGCGGGCGTCCTCACCGCCGCCGAGACCGGCCGCGAGGACGGCGAGGGCCGGCGTGCCAAGCGCCCCCAGGTCGTCCTCTGGGGGCACGACGAGGATGAGGCCGGCGAGCTCTCGCAGACCCGGCGCAGCCCGCGCCTCAAAGGATTCAAGCTGCCCGACAGCGTGCGCGTCAGCATCAACGATGAAGACGCACTCGCCCGCTCGACGCTGATCGTCTCGGCCATCCCGGTGCAGTACACCCGCGAGACCTGGTTGCGCCTGCGCCCATTCGTGCCGCCGGAGGCGTCGGTCGTCAGCGTCGCCAAGGGGATCGAGAACGAGACGCTGCTCCGCCCGACGCAGGTCATCGCCGACGTCCTCGAGGACGATCCGGACGCCCGGCCGAGGCGCTTCGGCGTGCTGTCGGGCCCGACGATCGCGGGCGAACTCGTCCGCTGCCTGCCCGCGACGATGATCGCGGCCAGCGACGACGCGGCGTTCGCGCGCGAACTCCAGCAGGCCTTCGGCGCCAGCTACCTGCGCATCTACACCAACACCGACGTCCTCGGCGTCGAGCTCGCCGGCGCGACGAAGAACGTCATCGCGATCGCGGCGGGCATCCTCGACGGGCTCGCCGCGGGCTTCAACGCCAAATCGGCCCTGCTCGCGCGCGGCCTGGCGGAGATCACCCGACTCGGCTCGGCCATGGGCGCGAGCCCCGCGACCTTCTTCGGCCTCGCCGGCGTCGGCGACCTGGCCACCTCGTGCTTCAGCCCGGAGGGCCGCAACCGAAGCTGCGGCGAGGCGCTGGGCAAGGGCGAGCGGCTCGCGACCTACTTGAAGCGCACGCCGTCGGTCGTCGAGGGCGTCGCGACGGCCCGCTCGGTCGTCGATCTCGCGAAGCGATACCGCGTCGAGATGCCCATCGCGACCGCCGTGCACGCCGTGCTCTACAAACAGGTCGACCCCCTCGCGGCGATCACCGGCCTGATGAGCCGCGAGCTCAAGAGCGAACGCGTGGGGTGACCGGCACAACTGACAGGCCGTCTTCTTCGGGCGGCTCTGTCAGAAAGAACCAACATCGCACTCCGACGCCGCGCTCACAGGTCAAGCGGCGCGCAAGCCGCGGAGCGGCGGCAGGAAGTAGCCCGGGGCGCAAGCCCCGGGAAAGCGACGGGCAACGGCATTGAGCCCCGGAGGGGCGGCACAACAACGAGCCGCTGACGAGCCGGGTTCGTGCTCTACTTCAGCGTCCGCTTGCCGAAATCGAGCTTCATCGCCTGCTTCGCCAGGTGCAGCGTCTCCTCCGCCAGCGCGTTGCCGCGCGCGGTGCCGCGCCGGATGATCTCGATCACCGCGTCGTCGCCGCCGGGCTTCTCGAACTCGGCGCGCCGGGCCCGCATGGGCTCGAGCAGCCGGTTGATCCACTCGGCCAGCTCCTGCTTCACGTGCCCGTCGCCGATGTTGTCGCCGCGGGCGTAGCGGTCCTTCAGCTCGGCCACCCGCCCCGCGTCGGTGATGAAGGCGTCGACGAACTGGAAGAGCACATTCGTGGGGTCGCCCTTGTCGGTCGGCGATTGCCGGCCCGTCGTGATCTTGTTCACCTTCTTCTGGACTTCCTTGGGCGAGTCGGACAGGAAGATGGCGTTGTTCAGCGACTTGCTCATCTTCTGCGAGCCGTCCCCGACGCCGGGAAGCCGCCCGATGCGCCCGACCAGCGCGGCGGGAATGGGAAAGACCCCTCCCGCCTTCACGTAGTCCGCGTCCTCGGTCTTGGGGTTGACGCCGCAGTAGACCTGGTTGAACCGGCGCGCCACCTCGCGGCACATCTCGATGTGGGCGACCTGGTCCTCGCCCACGGGCACGGAGACGGGCCGGAAGGCGAGGATGTCGGCGCACTGGCCGACCGCGTACATGGGGAACCCGAACGAGTACGTGTCGCCGAGGTCCTTGGCCTCGATCTCCGTCTTGAGCGTCGGGTTCCGCATCACCCGGTTGAAGGGCAGCAGCATCGCGAAGAACCACGTCAGCTCCGCGATCGCCGGGCACTCGGTCTGCAGCACGATCGTCGCCCGCTCCGGGTCGATCCCCGCCGCGAGCCAGTCCTTCACGATCTCGATGGTGTCCTGCCGGATCTCCGACGCCTTGTCGGCGCGGGTGGTGAAGGCGTGCATGTTGGCCAGCAGGAAGTAGCAGTCGTACTCGTTCTGCAGGCGCAGACGGTTCTCGAGCGAGCCGACATAGTGCCCCAGGTGGAGCCGCCCGGTGGGCGTGTCGCCGGTGAGGATGCGGGGTTTGCCTGCGGTCATGCGGGGGGAGTCTAATGGGGCGCGGGGTCTCAGACCATCGAAACGGCCATCGCGACGTTCGCCGCGTTGAAGAGCACGTGCATCACGATCGGCACGCCCAGCCGGCGCGTGTGCTCGTACGCCAGGCCCATCGCCACGCCGAGCAGCGCCAGCGGCAGGAGCGTGTGCCACGGCGCCACGCCCAGGTGGGCCGCGGCGAAGATCACCGAGGTCGCGACAATCGCCGTCCACGCCGAGCCCGTCGCACGCAGGACCGCCGACTGCAGGAAGACGCGGTAGAGCAGTTCCTCGGCGATCGGGGCGCCGACGATCGCGGCGAACGCAACCGCCCACGCCCAAGGGTCGCCCCGGTGCTCGACGATCTGCTGCAGCGTCTCGTGCGCGATCGGAGGCGGGGGCGCGCCCTCGACGAGGGCCGCGGCGACGGTCGCGACGACGCTCGCCGCCACCAGCAGGGGGACCGCGAGCAGGAAGCAGCCCAGGCCGATGGGGAGGTCGCCGGCGCGGGCGGTCAGCCCGCTCCTCACGCCGGGGCGCAGCGCGTAGATAAGGAATACGCCGGTGGCGATCGGCACGCCGGTCCCGAACAGGTGCAGGAGGGCCGTGCCGGCCATCGCGTCGGGGTCGGTGCCCGTCGCGCGCATCACGCCGAAGGCGAGTTGCGCGCCGATGACCTGCGCCACGAAGAGCGCGACCGCCCCCATCAGCCACCCCCACCAGGGCATGGCCGCCACGTCGCGGAGCACCGAGCGGGCGAAGGACCCCGGGCGGATGACATCGCCGATCCAGAGCGAGGCCAGGACGAGTGCGCCCAGCGCCGCGATGGCCGCGTAGACCGTTGCGTCCGATATCGAGCCCGGGACGGCGGATTGAGGCGTCCCGCCAACACCGGGGGCCCCGAACGCCGATGGAGTGCGGGCCAGCAGCGACCCGGCAAGAATCACGCCGATGACGCCCCGCCCCGCCACCCTCGACGAGATCATCGCGCACAAGCGCGAGGAGGTCGCGCGGGCGAAGGCGGAGACGCCCATGGCCGAGCTCGAGGCGGCCGTCGCGCAGGCCGAGCCGCCGCGGAACCTCTTCGCCGCGGTCACGCGCCATACGTCGCCCGTGCACATCTCGGTGATCGCGGAGATCAAGCGTCGCAGCCCCTCGGCGGGCCTGATCCGCCCGGAGTACGACGGGAACGGCTTCAGCCCGGAATCGATCGCCAGACGGTACCACGCCGCCGGGGCCGCGGCGATCTCGTGCCTGACGGACGAGCGGTTTTTCGGCGGGCACCTGTCGTACATCGAGCGCGTCAAGGAGGCCGTGCCGCTGCCGGTGCTGCGCAAGGACTTCCTCGTCGATCCGTGGCAGCTCTGGCAGAGCCGCGCGGCCGGCGCGGACGCGGTGCTGCTGATCGCCGAGTGCCTCAACGAATCGCTGATGGTGGACATGCTGATCCTCGCGCAGCAGCTCCGCATGACGGTGCTGCTGGAGGTGCACGACATGGAGAACCTGCTGCGGGTCCGCCCGCACGTGGGGTTCCCGCACCCGGGGTACTGCCTGCTGGGGATCAACAACCGCGACCTCTCGACGATGAAGGTGGACCTGTCGCACACGCTGCGGCTGGCCGACCTGGTGGAGGACCGGACGACGCTGGTGAGCGAATCGGGGATCAAGACGCCCGCGGACCTGGAGCGTCTGCGCGCGGTGGGCGTGCGGATCATCCTGGTGGGCGAGCACCTGATGAGCCAGGCCGACCCGGGGGCGGCGCTCACGAAACTGACGGCGTAGGGGCGGCCCCTAGAATCCGGCCGCATTCCAGGAGGATCCGCCCGATGATCGCCAAAGCACTCGTCGTTGTCTGCACACTCGCCGGCACGTGCCCGGCCCAGCCGGACCCGGAGGCCCGCCAGAAGCTGGAGCTGGCGCAGGACGCGGTGGAGCAACTCGACACGCTCTCGTACGCGCTCACCTTCCGGGCCGAGGGGCTCTTCAATCTGAACCATGAGGTGAACTCCGAGGTGCGGATGATGCGCGACCCGGAACAGCGGGACCGGTGGTCGGTGCGCTGGTCGGGCCGGGCGCAGATGCCCGGGCTCGACCCCGTTGAGTTCCTGATGAGCACGGACGGCGTCAACATGACGTGGGTCAACCACAAGACGCGCGAGTGGCACAAGCGGAACAAGGCGGCGGCCCGCGGAGAGACGATGGACCTGCTCGCCTTCGCCTGGATCGACGAGCTGGCCGAGCCGCGCCCGTTCCAATCGCACATCGACGCGTCGACGATCCGCAGCGAGCCGGCGATGGAGATCGACGGCGTCCCCGTCGACGTCGTGTACGTCGAGGCGGGCAAGGGGCAGCCCAAGCGCTGGAGCCTGGGGCGCGAGGATCGCCTGCCGCACCGGCTCGAGTGGGTCTTCTCCGGCGAGGGGATCACGGGCAAGTGGGTGTTCGACGTGAAGGCGCTGGCCGTGAACACGCCGATGACCGCGCAGGACTTCGAGATCGCCGTCCCCGACGGGTACACGGCGAAGGATTCGACGGTCGTCGCGCCGGCCCCCGCGCCGACGCCGGGCGACCGCACCACCACGACGCCCGGCGACCGCACCTCGACGACGACGCGTCCGCCGGCCCGCACGGTCGGAACGGAGGTCGGCAACCTCGCGCCGGACTTTGAACTGGCGCGCGCCCGGGTCGACGGCGCGTCGCCGGGGGGGGAGAGGGTGTCGCTGGCGTCGTTGAAGGGCGGCATCGTGGTCCTCGACTTCTTCGGGAGCTGGAACGTGCAGAGCCGCAACGCGGCGCCGCAGCTCAAGGAACTGGCCGAACGGTACAAGGATCGCGGCGTGAAGTGGGCGAGCCTCGCGGTGCGCGAGCGGGACGACCAGAAGCCGATCGACTTCATGAAGGAGAACGGGCTGGACTGGACGCTGCTGCTCCAGGCCGACGACGTCGCGAAGATGTACAAGGTGCGCGTCTACCCGACCTACTTCGTCATCGATCGGGAGGGCGTCATCGCGCATGTCGCGCTCGGATTTGACCGCGAGAAGACCGGGCCCGCGATCGCGGAAGCGATCGAGAAGCTGCTCGCGGCGGCACCCGCCACCGTCACGCCCTCGGGCGCCGAGGGCGACGACGGGGGCAAGTAGGTTCAGTTCTCTCCGACCGGTGCTGGTCGATCCTCCGGCTTGGGCACCACGCGGATCTCGGCGCTGTCGGGCTGGCCGTACAACTGCGGGTGCAGGTACTTGCCGCGGAACTCCGCGGGTTTGTCCTGTTCGACCGGCGCGCCGTTGGCCAGCGCCGCGGCGTCGCTGCGG
>CAZMPE010000119.1:0-7402 GCA_964567955.1 uncultured Phycisphaeraceae bacterium
CGAACGTGGAGCGCTTCTGCCGCGTGGTCCGCGAGTTCACGGCGCAGTCGCATTTCATCGTCATCACGCACCACAAGCGGACGATGCAGGCCGTCGACAAGCTCTTCGGCGTGACCATGCAGGAGCGCGGGGTCTCGACCCGGGTGAGCGTCAAGTTCGAACAGGTTGGCGCTGACGGCGAGATCAAGCACACCGAGCCGAAGACCAACGGATCGCTGCGGGGCGCGCTGGCCGGCATGCGAGACCCGAGCGAACCCGCCGCTGTCTAGCGATCGACGCTGAACTCCCGGATCAATGCGGCCGCCGCGGCATCGGCCCCTCGCTCCGCCGTCGGGCCGCCCTGGTTGGTCGTGATGAGCACCGCGAGGCCCTTCTCCGGCGCGAGCCAGGCGACACAGAACCACATGGTGTTGCTCCCCGCGTGAGTCAGGGTCAGCCCCGTGTCACCCGGCCGGCCTCCGGAGGCCCAGGGGCGAGTCAGAACCGCCCAGCCCATGGCGTAGCTCTCGACGGGCCTGTGGAGCATGTCGTACGTTTCGGCGGTCACCAGCGTGCACCGGCGCTCGGGGCTGAGTGCGTCGCCGCTCAGGTGCGCTTCAATGAACTTCGCCCAGTCACCGATGGTCATGTGAACGATCCCGGCGGGGCCGATGGCGGGCGGGTTGTCCCCACTCGGGCCGGGCGGCACGGCGTTTCCGTTCGACTGGTGGCCCCAGGGCTGGTCGATCAACTCCGGATTCCCCGGCGCGCCGAACCCGGCCGTTGTGATCCCGAGAGGATGGAAGACCTTGACTTGCATCAGGTCTTCCCACGCCCGTCCGGTGGTCCTTTCGGCCATGGCGCCGGCGATCGCGAAGCCCGCGTTCGAATACACGAACTTCTGGCCCGGCAGCGGCGGGCGCTTGGTCACACCCTCGACCAGTTGCATCCGCTGTTCCGTCGGGGTGCCCCGTTGCTCCCAGAGTTTCATCCAGAGGCCGTCCGCGTCCAGGTCGGCCGGCGCGCCGCCGCGGTTGCGCAGCAGGCTTTCGAGCGCCACATCCTTCCACCCGGCGTCCATGTCCGGGAGAACTGCGCCGAAGACAGCCCCGACCGTGGTGTCCCACGAGAGCGTCCCTTCTTCGACCAGCACCCCGATCAGGGTCGCCGTCATGGCCTTCGTGTCCGATCCGAGATGGAACCGATCGTCAAGGGTGACTCGTTCCGTCCCACCGGCTTTGCGTGCTCCGGTGACACCGAGCCCAACGACCTGCCCATTCAGAATCACCGCGGCACCCATGGCGGGCAGCTTGTGCTTCGCGCGGATCGGCTCCAGGATCACGCCGAGATCGCGCACATCATCGGGGCCGGTCCACGCCGCCGACCCGGCGAGCGAGCCGGCGGGGTCCCGGCGGACGGCCAGCGCGGCCATGCCGACGGCGCTGCGGACGGCCAGCACGGCAACGATCGCCACGGAGGTCCAGACGAGCAGTTCGGTGACTCGCACACGCTCCTCCTTTCATGACTCACGGCAACTCGACGGCGCCGACGAGTTGCTCCAACGGCCTGCCCTGGCGGAGGGCCCATCGCTCAAGGCCCCGGACGACCTTGAGCGGCGATCGCGGATCGGCGAAGAGAGCCGTACCCATCTGGACAGCGGAAGCCCCGGCCAGGATGAACTCCGCGGCGTCTTCCCAGGTCATCACGCCGCCGATGCCGACGATCGGAACCCCCTCATCGCGGGCCACGCCGCGGTAGACATCGTGGACAAGCTTGAGCGCGATGGGGTGGACCGCGGGCCCTGACAATCCGCCCGTGGTATTGGCGAGGCGGGGTCTTCGCGTGTGCACGTCGATGGCCATGCCCGGCACGGTGTTGGCGACACACAGGGCGTCGGCTCCGCGTCCGCCGGCACCCGGGTTGATCGCCGCGCGGGCCACTTCGACCATGGTCGGGTGGCCCGAGGCGATGGGGCTGAGTTTCACAAAGAGCGGCTTGCGGCCGACCACGGCGCGGACCGCCGAGACCAGTTCCCGTATGGCCCCGGGATCGGACCCGAACTCCGTGGCTCCTCTCACATTCGGGCACGACACATTGAGTTCCACTCCGGCGAGGGCCTCCATCTCGTCCATCTGGGCCGCGACGCGGACGTAGTCATCCACCGAGAATCCCGCGACCGATCCGATGACCGTCGTCGGGATCGAAGCGATGCGCGGGGCCATGTGCTCCATGAAGTGATCGAGCCCGACGTTCGCGAGGCCGATCGCGTTGAGCATGCCCGCGCGGCTGTCGAGAATCCGCCAGGTTTCGTTGCCCTCGCGCGGGAGGACCGTGATGGACTTCGTCACGAGGGCACCGACCCGCGAAAGGTCGAGGGCGTCGGCCATCTCGTCGAGGTACCCGGCCGTCCCCGCCGCGAGCATGACGGGGTTGCGGAGGTTGATGCCCGCGAGCGTGATGGCGAGATTCGTTTGGTTCACGAGGTGGGGATCGCGAGGCGGGGGGGCGGCCCGGCACGGTGATTATGTCAGGCCGGCACGCGGCGTGCGCTCCAAGCTATTGTTGGCCATGGACACCGAAGCCCGCATCCGGCAGTTCGAGACGATGGTGGCGCCCGGGGCCGACCCCGACAACGACATGGCGTGGTTCAGCCTCGCCGGCGCGTATGGCCAGGCCGGCAGGCACAAGGACGCCGCGGAGGCCTACGTCCGCTGCTTCCGCATCAACGCGAACATGTCCAAGGCCTACCAACTCGCCGGTGCCGCGTACATCGAAGCGGGCGAGCAGGACAAGGCCGCCGAGGTGCTGACCGAGGGGTACAGCGCGGCCGCCTCGCGGGGAGACCGCCTGCCCCAGAAGGCGATGGGCGAGTTGCTGACGAAGATCGGCCGGCCCGTGCCGAGCGTCGCGGAGAAGGCGCCCGCCGCAGCCGCCGCGCCGCCGGGGTCGTTCGTCTGCAAGCGCACGGGACGGCCGGGGACGAAGATGGCGCGTCCGCCGTTCCGCGGCCCGGTCGGGGAGTGGATCGCCGCCAACATCTCGCAGGAGACGTTCCGCGACTGGATCGCTCAGGGCACGAAGGTCATCAACGAACTGCGGCTGGACCTGTCGCGGGAACAGGACGAGGCGACGTACGACCAGCACATGCGCGAGTACCTCGGGATCGACGAGGAGTTGTACACGCAGTTGACCGCCAAGGCCTGACGGGCGGGATCACCCGACCAGTTCGCGCCGGCGCAACGAGCCGAGGATGAGCGGCCCGATCTCCGCGTCGGAGCGCAGGAGCAGGTGGTTCATTCCCCGGGCGGCGCACGATAATCGGAGGGTCTCCACGTGGCGCTCCAGCCGCTGGCGGTACCGCTTGAGCATCGCGGCGGAGATCGTGACTTCGGCGCCGTCGCCGGTCTCGACATCGATGAGCCGAAGGTCCCCCACGATGGCGCCGGCCCCGGCCCGGGCCGGGTCGAGTTCGGTCGGCGCGAGTACCTGAAGGCACGTGGTCTCATACCCGCCGCCGCACGCGAGGAAGTTGAGCCCCTCGCGCAGATCGGCGCGCACCAGGAAGTCGGAGATCACGACCATGACGCCGCGCCCCGATCGCGAGTGCGCCACCGCCCGCAGCGCCCGGTTGAACGAGTCGCCGGCTCCGGTCTCCCGTTCGGCCTCCTCCGGCGGACGCGACTTGTCGAGGAGGAAACGCGCCACGCGCTCGACGTTGCGCCGGCCGCGCAGCGGGTTGAGCCGCTGGACCGGCGCCCGCCCGGGCGCGCCGATGAGCGAGACCACGACGCGGTTCTGGTTGACGAGGCCGATGTAGGCGAGCGCCAGCGCCAGCCTTTGGGCGAAGACAAGCTTGGAGGGCTCGCCCGCGTCCATCGACGGGGAGGCGTCAACGACCAGGTGGAGGGCGAGGTCCTCGTCTTCGCGGAAGATCTTGATGAAAAACTTGTCGACCCGCGCGAAGACGTTCCAGTCGATGTGCCGGAGGTCGTCCCCGGGCACGTAGCTGCGGTAGTCGTCGAACTCGACGGACTGGCCCCGCTTCTTGGACCGGCGTTCGCCCGGAAGTTTCCCGGCGAAGACCTTGCGCGACAGGATGTCCAGCTTGTCCAGCGCCCCGAGCAGCTCCGGACCGGCGAGGTCCTGGACGGTGGCCGGGCGTGGCGTGGAGGACGGCGCGAGCAAGCGGGGTCTCCCGGTGAGACGCTAGTGTAGAACTTGGAGCCCGGGCTCATCCGCTGCCGATCCCATCCGCCGGTCTTTCACTGAAGCATGGAGTTGTCGCACATCATCCTCGCGGGACTGATCGGCCTCGCGGCGGGCGTTGTCGGCGGCCTCTCAGGGATCGGCGGCTCGATGGTGATGCTGCCCGGGCTGGCCATTGTGTTCGGGTACGCCGGCGACCCGACTCACGGCCGGCAGCACCTGTACCAGGCGGCGGCGATGGCGGTCAACGTCGTCGTCGCGGGCGCGGCGGCGATGGAGCACCATCGGGCGGGAACAGTTCGGCGCGACCTCGTGGTCGGCCTGCTGCCGGCGATGGCCGCCGGCATGATCGCCGGCGTGCTGATCTCAAACCAGGTGGACGGACGCACACTCGCCAGGATTCTGGCTGCGTTCATCGCGTGCTATTGCCTGTACAGCCTTTGGCGAGCGCTCCTGCCGCATCACGACGACCCTCGCGGGCCCGAGAGGACCAGTCGGGTGAAGACGTCGATCGTGGGAAGCCTGGCGGGCCTGGTGGGCGGCCTGGTCGGGCTCGGCGGCGGTGTGGTCACGGTCCCGGCGCTGCAGGTGCTCGAACGGATCCCTCTGCGGCAGGCCATCAGCGCGAGCGCGGCCACCATGTGGATGACCGCCTTGATCGGATCGGCGATCAAGCTCGGGTCGCTGCCCAGCCTGGGGCAATCGCCCGTCGATGCCCTCGTGCTCATCGGCGCGATGGCGCCGTGTGCCGTCGGCGGCGCGATCATGGGAGCACGGCTGACCCACGGGCTGCCTTTGCGCGCTGTTCGACTGGTCGTCTCTCTGCTGCTGCTCTTGGCGGCTGCCAGAATGGCGGGCGTCCTTTGAGCAGGCGTCATTGCGACCGCCGCCGGCGGGCCGGATGAAGCCTGGAGCGCGGTTGGTGAACTCCCGGGCTGGCCCGATGTATGCATGGGGTTCCCGGGGTCGCGACGCCGGAGTGTCGCGGGTCACGGCCCCCGGCTCACTCGGTCGGGAGGGCCGATCGGAACCGACCAGGAGAGGTCCAGTCGATGACGAGATTTGTGAACAATGCGAAGACCGTGGTCCTGCTCGGCGGCCTGATGGGCCTGTTCGTGGCCATTGGCGGCCTGATGGGCAGGAACATGATCCTGCCGTTCGCGCTGATGGGCGCGCTCGTGAATGTCGGCGCGTGGTTCTTCTCCGACAAGCTCGCCATCGCGGCCATGCGCGGACGCGAGATCACCGCCGAAACCGGCGGCGATCTCTACCGGATGGTCGACGAGTTGCGCCGGCGCGCGGGGCTCCCGATGCCGCGTGTCTACATCTGCCCGCACCAGGCGCCCAATGCCTTTGCCACCGGCCGGTCGCCGCGGAGCGCCGCGGTGGCGTTCACCGAGGGGGCGATCAATCTGCTCGACCGGCGTGAGTTGGAGGGCGTGATCGCGCACGAGCTGGCGCACATCAAGAACCGCGACACGCTGACCTCGTGCATCGCGGGCACGGTCGCCGGCGTGCTGGCCGCGGTGGCTCAGTGGGGCTTTCTCTTCGGCGCCGGCCGGAACCAGGCCAACCCGCTCATCGCTTTTCTCACCGTCGCCCTCGCCGCCTTCGGCGCCCTTCTCATCCGCATGGCCATCAGCCGCAGCCGCGAGTTCGTCGCCGACGCCGACGGCGCGGCGATCGCCGGCTCGCCTCATGGGCTGGTCAGCGCCCTTCAGAAACTCGAGTCGTACTCGCGGCGCGTTCCGCTGGTGCAACCAAACCCGGCCATGAACAACCTGTTCATCGTGGAGCCGCTGTGCGGCAACTCGGTGAGCCGGCTCTTCGCCTCGCACCCGGCCACGGAGGATCGCGTCGCCGCCCTCCTGCGCCGCGGCTAGAGGCCCTCGTCGGCCGGCCCGCGTTCCGGGTAGCGCCCGCCCGACGCGATCCGCAGTTTCTCACGCAACTCGAGCCGCATCCGGTCGATCTCGCCCCTCAGACGGGCCAGCGCCGCGTCCGGCCCGCCGGACATCAGGTCGTCGTGCCCGATGGGCTCGCCGTACATCACGGCGACGCGAACGCCGAACAGGCGCGGAATGCGCTTGCCGCGCGGCCAGGCGTCGTAGCAGCCCTCCACGGCGATGGGAAGGACCGGACACCGGGAACGCTTGACCAACACCGCGACGCCGCGCAGAAACTCCTCCACCGTTCCGTCCGGCGTACGCGTTCCCTCGGGGAACATGAGGACGGCGCGTCCTGCTTCGAGGCGGCGAATGGACTCCTTGATGGCGCGTGCATCGCCCACTTCATCGCGGATGGGCAGGCAGTTGAGCACACCGAGCATCGCGCCGAAGATCCGCGATCCGAACAGCTCGACCTTGGCGATGAAGTCGAGGTGACGGTGGAAGATCGGGATTCCGATCAAGGGCGGGTCCAGATGAGACTGGTGATTCGCGACGAGGAGAACGGCGCCGTGCGCCGGCACGCGATCAGCGTGGAACCAGCGCATCCGGCCGAAGATCAGCAGCGGCAGCATGACCGCGTACCGGCCCAACTCATAGAACAGCAGAGCGCCGATGGCCGTTCCGGGGTGCTTCTCGCGCAGGCGAATGAACATGGAGCGCGTCCTGCGCCGGGCCTACATCGCGGCGACGCGCCGGCGAACGATCCCGTCAAGGCGATCAACGACTTCATCGAACGACAGGCCCGAGGTGTCGACCCGCTCCGCGTCGGCCGGACAGACCAGCGGCCCTTCCGCGCGTGTCGAATCCGAGCTGTCCCGGGCGGCGATCTCACGCTCCAAGGCGGCTTCGTCGGCGGTTTTCCCGGCCGCGCGGAGCTGTTCCGCCCGGCGACGGGCCCGTACCGAAGCGTCGGCGTCGAGGTAGATCTTGATCGCGGCATCGGGGAAGACCACCGATCCCTGGTCACGCCCTTCCGTGACGAGGCGGGGGTGCTGATTGGCGATGATCCTCTGCTTGGCGACCAGGTGTCGGCGCAATGCACCGATCCCGGCGATACCGGACACGATCGCCTCGACATCCGCCTCGCGGATGCGCCGGTCGATCGGCCGGTTCCAGGCGAGGATCCGCGGAGGGTCCTGGGACCAATCGAAGTGCAGGTCGGCCTCGGCAACGGTCTTCACGATGGCGTCGTGGTCGGCGCGGGCGACACCCTTGTCCAGGACGATTGCCGCGGCGGCGCGGTACATCGCGCCGGTATCGAGGAAATC
>CAZMPE010000120.1:0-4354 GCA_964567955.1 uncultured Phycisphaeraceae bacterium
GCCGTGCGTCGGCCCGCCGTCTTCGCCGGTCACCTCGCCTGGTCCCGAGCCGCCGGCGCCGCCCGCGACGTCCGCGAAGAAGACCTGCGCGCCAGCGTCCTCTGCATGCGCGACGTCATCGCCGAGGAACTCCCCGCCTCCGCCGCGGGCGAGTGCATCCGTCACATCGATGAGGCCGCCGCCGCGATCGGATCAACCCCGCCGGAGTCCTGCACCTTCCTCGACCGCGCCAACCCGCACTACAAGCTCCTCCTGCGCTTCCTCGAGGCGGTCCTCGACGGTCGCCCCCGCGACGCCGAGAGGATCGTCCTCGAGTCCGGCGTCCCCGTCACCGACCTCTACCCACTCGTCCTTCAGCCCGCCCTCGCCGAGATCGGACGCCTCTGGCTCCTCCGCGAGAGCAGCGTCGCCGATGAGCACCTCGCTACCGCCACGGTCGAACGCCTCATCGCCCGCCTCCGCGCCGACTACAACCATGCCCCGCCGCGCAACCGGCGCGTCCTCGCCGCGGCCGTCAGCGGCGAACTCCACGCCGTCGGCCTCCGCATGGTCGCCGACTGCTTCGAGATGGACGGGTGGGACGCCGCCTTCCTCGGCGCCAACACGCCCACCGAGGACATCCTCGACGCGCTCCGCGCCCGGCCCGCCGACGTCCTCGCGGCCTCCGTCACCAGCCCCCTGCACCTCCGAAGGCTCGGCGAGCTCGTGGCCGCGATCCGCGCCAGCGAGGATCTCGCCGGCCTCCCGATCATGGTCGGCGGCGCGCCCTTCAACGCCATCCCCGACCTCTGGCGGGAGATCGGGGCCGACGCCACCGCGCCGACCGCGCAGGAAGCCGTGGGGGTAGGCAACCGGCTCGTCGCCGGGACCTGACCGCAAGCCCGAGAGACCAACGGCCCGAGCCGGTATCGGGAGTCGAACGTGACGTGAACGGATCATTGCTCCAACGCGTGGCGGCCGGAGACCTGGCCGCGATGCAGCTCTGCATGGACGAGTACGGCGGACTCGTCTGGTCGCTCGCGCGCCGCTACTGCCCCCTGCTCAGCGAAGCCGAGGACGGAGTCCAGGAAGTGTTCATCGCGTTGTGGGAAAGCGCCGGACGATTCGACCCCTCCAAGGGCAGCGAGTCCACCTTCGTCGCCACCGTCGCGCGCCGACGCCTCATCGACCGCGCACGCAGCCGCACCCGGCGCGACCGCGCCACCGCCGAGGCCCGCGAAGAGATCGTCCGCGACTCCGCACCCGCGATCGACGAGGCCGAACTCGGCGAGGACGCCCGACGCGCCCGCGAGGCCCTCGCCCGCCTCACCCCCGACCAGCAGCGCGTCCTCGAACTCGCCGTCACCCGCGGCCACACCCACGAGCAGATCGCCCGCATGACCGACATGCCCCTGGGAACCGTCAAGACCCACGCCCGCCGGGGATTGATGCGCATCCGCGCGCTCCTCGAGGAGACTGGGTCCGACGCCCCCGTGAGCGCAAAGAAATGACCCCCGACCTGACCCCGCAACACGACCGGCTCTTCGATCTGCTCGCCACCCGCGCGACGCAGGCGCTCTCGGTCCGGGAGGCCGATGAGCTCGAATCGCTCTTGAACGAGCGCGACGACGTCGACGAACTCGCCCTCGATCGCGCCGCCGCCGCGCTCGACCTCGCACGCATGCCCCGCCCGGAGCCCCTGCCGCAGGCCCTCCGCCGACGTGTGGAGTCCGACGCCGTCCGGTTCCTCGCCCGCTCCCGCGGCATCTCGCTCGCGGAACCCGCCCCGGAATCGAGCCCGGCCGCGCGCCCGAACCGGCGCGCCCTCCCCTGGCTCGTCGCGGCCGCGGGAATCCTGCTCGCCCTGCTCGCCCGGTTCCCCCGCGCCCCCGTCGAACCCTCCGCCGCCGACCTCTACCAGCAACTCGCCGCCGCGCCCGCCGCCTCCGTCGCCGCCTGGAACGACGCCACATCAGCGGGCGTCACCGGAGACATCGTCTGGGATCAGGCCTCGCAGCGCGGCGTCATGCGGCTCCGCGGCCTGGCGCCCAACGACCCCGCCCGGATGCAGTACCAGCTCTGGATCTTCGACCGCTCCCGCGCCGCGCCGGACGACACCGGCGTCGCCTTCGACGCCGTGGACGGCGGCGTCTTCGACGTGCAGGCGGTCGGCGCCGACGTCTACGTGCTGGTGAACGCGAAACTCCCCGTCTTTGATCCGACGCTCTTCGCCGTCACCACCGAACCGCCCGGCGGCGTCGTGAAGCACGTCACCCGCGGCGACTACCGCGTCATCCTGACCGCGCCCATCCCCGGCAAGGCCTGAATCCGGATCGGGCCCGCCGCCGAACTCGGCGCCATGAGCGCCGCGCCCTTCAAGGTATTCATCGACGGCGGTTGCCCGATGTGCCGTCGCGAGGCGACCCTGCTCGAGCGCCTCGATCGCGGGCGCGGCCGCCTGCTCCTCGTCGATCTCACGGCCCCCGGCTTCGCCGCCTCCGAGCACGGCATCGACCCCGTCGCCGCCATGCGGACGATCCACGGCCGCCGCGCCGACGGAACGATCGTGACCGGCGTCGCCGTCTTCCGAGAGGCCTGGGCCGCCGTCGGTCTCGGCTGGCTCTGGGCCCCGACGGCCTGGCCGATCATCCGGCCCCTCACCGACTTCGCCTATCGCCGATTCGCCCGCTGGCGGCTCCATCGCCGCGCCCGCGCCCCACACGGCTCCTGCCGCCTCGAAATGTCCTCAATCTCCGCCACGCGGTGAATCCGAACGGCGCGGACCGGCGAACCCGCAAAGGACGTGCGAAACGTCCACGGCACCCCGCGGAGCCAGACAACGCTCGGCCATGCACACATCCAACGAAAGGAATCGCACATGAAGTTCCTCGACATCCTCGCGGCCATCCTCCTCGTCGTCGGCGGCCTCAACTGGGGCCTCTGGGGCGCCTTCGAGTTCGACCTCGTCGCGGCCATCTTCGGCGGAAACACCGAGGTGCTCGCCAAGATCGTCTACGTCCTCGTCGGCCTCGCGGCCGTCTACCAGGCGGTCTCCGTCAAGGGCATCCAGACGCGCTGGCACATGCGCGCGGCTACCGCCTGACCCGCGCAACAAACCTCCATGACCACCACCCACTCCAGCGGCGGGGGACGAACGGCCCTCGTAACCGGCGCCACCGGCTACATCGGCGGCCGGCTCGTCCCCCGCCTGCTGGAGCGCGGCTGGCGCGTCCGCTGTCTCGTCCGTTCCGAACGCAAACTCGAGCGCCGGCCTTGGGCCGCCGACCCGCGCGTCGAGATCCTCGAAGGCGACGCCTCAGACGAATCAGCCGTCCGCAGGGCGATGGCGGGTTGCACCGCCGCGTACTACCTCGTCCACTCCATGATGGCCGCGGGCTCCGACTACCGCGAACACGACCGACGCCTCGCACGCACCTTCGCCGAAGGGGCCGCCGAATCCGGGGTCGCCCGGATCATCTACCTCGGCGGTCTGGGAGAGACCGGCGCAGGGCTCAGCGAGCATCTCGCCTCGCGACGCGAAGTCGAGCACACACTCCGACAAGGCCCCGTCCCCGTCACCGTCCTGCGGGCGGCCATGATCATCGGTTCCGGATCCGCCTCCTTCGAGATCCTCCGCTACCTCGTCGAACGTCTCCCCATCATGATCACGCCCCGGTGGGTCACGACGCAATGCCAGCCCATCGCCGTCCGCAACGTCCTGCACTACCTCGCGGCCTGCCCCGACACGCCCGACACCGAGGGCCGCACGCTCGACATCGGCGGACCCGACGTCGTCAACTACCGCCGGCTCATGCGCATCCTCGCCGAAGAGCGCGGCCTTCCTCGCCGGCTCGTGATCCCCGTCCCCGTCCTCACGCCGCGCCTCAGTTCGCTCTGGATCCACCTGATTACTCCGCTCAGCGCCCGCATCGCCCGCCCTCTCGCCGAGGGACTTCGAAACCGGGTCGTCTGCCGGGACGACGAGGCCGCCCGCCTCATGCCCCAGCGCCTCCTCGGCGTGCGCGAGGCGATCGCCGTCGCACTCGGCCGACTCGATGATCACCACGTCGAAACCTCGTGGGCCGACGCCGGCCCGCTCCCCGGCGACCCCGGATGGGCCGGCGGCGACGTCTTCATCGATCAACGCCGCATCAACGTCGACGCGCCCCCGGAAGCCGTCCACGCCGCCGCCTGCCGCATCGGAGGCGGAGAGGGCTACTACGCCGCCCAATGGCTCTGGCGCATCCGCGGCTGGATGGACCGCCTTGTGGGCGGACCCGGGCTCCGCCGCGGCCGGCGCGACCCCGCCACCGTCGGCTACGGCGAGGCACTCGACTTCTGGCGCGTCACCGGCCTCGAGCCCGGCCGCCTGCTC
>CAZMPE010000120.1:4364-7392 GCA_964567955.1 uncultured Phycisphaeraceae bacterium
GCTCGAACTCCGCGCCGAAATGAAACTCCCCGGCGACGCCACGCTCACCTTCGAGATCGAACCCCGCGGGGCCGGCTCCACCCTCGTCCAGACCGCCCGCTTCAAGCCCCGAGGTCTCTTCGGGCTCCTCTACTGGTACGCCGTCCTGCCGCTGCACCACCTCGTCTTCAGCGGCATGGCCCGCGGCGTCGCGAGCGCCGCCGAACGCCGGAACGCCGTCCCGGCCCCCGCCTGATCACGCCCCCGCGCGGCCGCCTATGGTGGATATGCAGATAGACAACTACACCATTGGCCGCTATGCTCCCGTCCGGCAAGCCCGCAATCAACGGAGAGACGCCGATGAACAGGCGGTCCTGGGCGGAACCCTTCAAGATCAAGATGGTCGAGCCCCTGCGGATGACCACCCCCGATGAGCGGGAGGCGGCGATTTCCGCGGCGGGCTTCAACACCTTCCTGCTCAAGAGCGAAGACGTGTACATCGACCTGCTCACCGACTCCGGCACCAGCGCCATGAGCGACCGCCAGTGGGCCGGGATGATGCTGGGCGACGAGGCCTACGCCGGGAGCGCCAACTACTACCACCTCGAGGAGGCGGTCCACCGGTACTACGGCTACAAGCACCTCATCCCGACCCACCAGGGCCGCGGCGCGGAGCACATCCTCAGCCGCATGCTCATCAGGCCCGGCGACGTGATCCCGGGCAACATGTACTTCACGACCACCCGCGCGCACCAGGAACTGGCCGGTGGCCGTTTCGTCGACGTCATCAACGACGCCGCCCACGACGTGAACAGCACCGACCCGTTCAAGGGCAACGTCGACCTCGACAAGCTGCGCCAGGCGATCGTTCGGCACGGCCCCGCGAGAATCCCCTACGTCTGCCTCCAGTGCTGCGTCAACATGGCGGGCGGACAGCCGATCAGCCTGGCAAACGTCGCGGCGGTCGGCGCGCTCTGCCGTGAGCACGGCATCCGCCTGATGCTCGACGCGACGCGCGCTGTGGAGAATGCCTGGTTCATCCGGGAGCGCGAACCCGGCTGCTCCCACCGCAGCATCGAGGAGATCCTCCGCGAGATCTGCTCCCACACCGACGGCTGCACCAACTCCGCCAAGAAGGACGGCCTCGTCAACATCGGCGGCTTCCTCTGTCTCAACGACGACGCCCTCGCCGAGGAAGCCCGCAACATGGTCGTCCTCTTCGAAGGCCTGCACACCTACGGCGGCCTCGCGGGACGCGACATGGAGGCCATGGCCATCGGCATCGCCGAGTCCGTGCAGCTCCAGCACATCCGCGCCAGGGTCGGACAGGTCGAGTACCTCGGGGGCCTCCTTGAGAAAGCCGGAGTGCCCATCGTCCGTCCCGTCGGCGGGCACGGCGTCTTCATCGACGCCGCCCGATTCCTCCCGCACGTTCCGCGCGCCCACTTCCCCGCACAGGCGCTCGCCGCGGCGATCTACGTCGAATCCGGCGTCCGCGCGATGGAGCGCGGCGGCGTCTCCGCCGGGCGCGACCCCGACAGCGGCGAGAACATCTTCCCCTCCCTCGAACTCGTGCGCCTCACCATCCCCCGGCGCGTCTACACCCAGGCCCACATGGACGTCACCGCCGAATCCGTCGTCGAACTCGCCCGCGAACCCGAACGCATCGTCGGCCTCCGCATGACCTCGGAACCCAGGTACCTGCGCTTCTTCCAGGCGAGATTCGAACCGACCGATGGCGAACAGGTCCTGCGCCGCGGCACGCGCCGCGAAGCCGCCGCGGCACAGAGCACCCCGTAACGAGCGGCGCCGGGCGGCACGAGCACACAGTCGTGCCATGGCGCGCCGCCGGCGGAGTGGCCGCCGCCCCGATACCATCCATCCACGAGAGGAGACGCCCGCTCATGCGCCCGCTGGTCTGGTTCAGGACCGACCTCAGGATCGCCGACAACCCGGCGCTGCACCGGGCGGCCGCGTCGGCCGACCGCGGCGTCGTCGCCGTGTTCGCCGTCTGCCCCAAGCAGTGGGGGGCCCACGACGCGGCGCCCATCAAGATCGACTTCCTCCTCCGCAACCTCGCCCAACTCTCCGCCGGGCTCGCCGGGCGGAACATCGCCCTGCGCATCGTCCGCACGCCGACCTTCGACCGTGTCCGGCGTGCCCTCCTGTCCATCGCGCGCGACCTGAAATGCGACGCTCTCTATTACAACCGCGAGTACGAACCCGACGAACGCCGACGCGATGACGCCGTCACCGCCGCCTTCCGCGCCGAGGGCCTCGACGTTCACGCCTTCACCGACCAGTGCCTCTTCGAGCCCGGTGACATCCGCACCGGCGCGGGGCGCCCGTACACCGTCTACACGCCCTTCCGGCGCGCCGTCATCAAGGCGCTCAAGAACGACCCCGAACGAATCGCGCCGCTCGCCGCGCCGCGCAAGCAGCCCGAGATGATCAGCCGCCCCGACCCGGCCCCCGAATCCGTCAGCGGTTTCCGCGCCGTCAGTTCGGCCAAGTGGCCCGCGGGCGAACGGGCCGCGCACGCCCGCCTGCACGCGTTCACCCGCGATCGGATCGACAACTACAGGAAGGATCGCGACCTTCCCGCGCTCGACGGCACGAGCGGGCTCTCGCCGTACCTCACCGCCGGCGTCCTCTCGACGCGCCAGTGCCTCCACGCCGCGATGCGGGCCAACCGCAACCGTCTCGATACCGGCTCGCCCGGCGCGGTGCAGTGGATCGCCGAGCTCATTTGGCGCGAGTTCTACCGGCACATCCTCGCGTCCTTTCCCCGGGTCGGGATGGGGCGTGCCTTCCAGCGCGCCACCGAGCGGGTCGCGTGGCGAGAGGACGACGTGTCATTCCGTGCGTGGTGCGAGGGCCGCACCGGTTACCCGATCGTCGATGCCGCCATGCGCCATTTGGTGCAGACCGGGTGGATGCACAACCGCCTCCGCATGATCGTCGCGATGTTCCTCTCGAAGAACCTTCTCCTCGATTGGCGTCGCGGCGAGCGGTTCTTCATGCGGCACCTGATCGACGGCGACCTCGC
>CAZMPE010000121.1:0-7314 GCA_964567955.1 uncultured Phycisphaeraceae bacterium
AGCCGGAGCGCCAGCCCGTCGGCGCCGACTCCGTCGCGCACCGCACGGCGCCGCATCACGACCGCGAAGATCCCGTAGTCCATCCCCACGCCCACCAGCATCGGGATGACCACCATGTTCGCCAGGTTGATCCGCTCCCCGGTCAGCGCCATGAACCCGACGAGACATGTCAGCCCGAAGAGAACGGGCAGGACAGCCAGCGCCACGTCCGCGACGCGACGGAAGAACACGAACAGCCACGCCGCGACGACCAGCACCGCCACTCCGAGCGCACCCGGCAGATCCCGGCGCACCGCGACCTCGAGATCATGCCCGAGGACATTCAGCCCCGTCAGCGTCGCCCCGGGGACGCCCGCGATCGCCGCGCGGACCGATTCCACCGCCCGGGCCCGCGCCCCCGCGGTGTCGAGCGGCCTGTCGACGAACGCCAGGACGATCGCCTCGCTTCCCGTTTCGCTCGACCTGCCCAGCATCGACCGCGCCAGCGACGGGTACCCGCGCAGCACACCGATGTCCGGCGGGGTCCGTTCCCGAACCAACCGCCGAAGGAACTCCGCGTAGTCTCCGTAGACGTCGGGATCGAAGACACTCTCCTCGATCGCGCCGCGGAAATCGGCGGCAACACGCTCCGCGTCGATCGCCGCAAGTTGTGCGCCGCGCTCTCGAACCAGCCGGCGATCGGGCAGGAACGACGCGGGGCCGTAGCTGTACGCGACCCCGGCGGCCTTCACCTCGGGGCGCGCAAGGGCCGCGCTCACCGCCCGCGCGCTGTCCGCCAGTTCATCGTCCGTCCCGGCCTCGACGTGCACGATCAGCGTCTCCGCCACCGCGCCGAACTTCGCGCTGATCGTCTTCAGCGTTTCCAGGGGCGGGTTCGGCCGCGGGTGCATCACCGTCAGATCGGACTCGAACGAGATCCCCCGGGGGCCGAGCACCGCGACGCCGATGGCCGTGATGGCGACCGCGCCCGCCGCCAGCAGCACCGGCCGTGGCCGGCGACCCGTGGCGCTCATCAGCCGTGAAAGGTCGAAGCGGGCCCCGCGCACGCTGCACAAACGGGGCGCGTGCCGTTCCAGCAGGACCACGGCCGCGGGAAGCAGCGTCAGCGCGGCCAGGAGCGTCAGGACCAGCCCGGCGGCGCCGAGCAATGCAAAGTCCTGCAGCGCCGCCACCCGCGAGAACGCGACGGCCCCGAAGCCCGCCGCCGACGTCCCGCACGCGGCCGCGAGCGCCGGACCGATCACGCGCGTCGTATGAGCCGCGGCATCCGCGGGCGAGTTGCCCTCGCCCCGCGCCCGCTCGTAATGCGAAAGGAAGTGAATGCTGTAGTCGATCCCCAGGCCCGCGAGCACCGCACCGAGCACCGCCGCCAGGGGCGTGAGCGCCGCCGACACCAGCCCGAACACGCCGAACCCGCCGATGATCCCGGCGCCGACCGGAAGAAACGCCAGGACAAATGCGAACAGGTTGCGGTACCCGAAGAGGAACAGCACCTGCATCAGAACCACCGAAGCCGTCACGCTCCACATCATGTCCGCGCGGATAGCCCGCTCGCTGTGCGCCGCGATCGCGTACGACCCGGAAAGCTCGCACCGCCAGCCCTCCGTGTTCACCCGATCCAGCACCGCACGCGCGCGGTCCGTCACGGCGCGCGAGAACTCGAGGTCGGCCGGACCCTCGCGGCACGAAACTCGGATCAGCAGGCTCGTGCCGTCCTCGGAGATGAACTCCGGGCCGCCGCCCAGTGTGCGGACATGGGGAACCGCCTCGCGCACCCGTTCGGCCAGCAGCTCGCGCAGCCGCAGTGGATCGCGCAGCAGCACCTCGGAGAGCGCCGCCGTGGCCCCGCCCGGCGCCGCGATCATCGATTCGTTGCGCGCGATCTGCTCACGCATGGCTTCCGGTGTCAGCCGCTCGCGGAGACGCGCGAAGCCCGCGTCGTCGAGGTAGTACGCGCCCGCGGGGACGATCCGCTCCCGGACGAACGCTTCGATCTCGGGGTCGGCCCGGAACGAGACACCGGTGATCATCGGCCCGAGTTCACGGTCCTCGCGCGCCGCCGCGCCGAACCGCTCCGCAAAGTCGAGCAGTTCCTCCGCGCCGCGCCCGGTCGGGCGCGTGACGAGGACGAGCAGTTCGTCCATCCCGCCGAAGTCTTCGACGATGCGCGACAACGCCGCCGCGCCCGGATTGCTCTTGCCGATCATCGCCTCCAGCGAGGCGCTCGGACGCGCACGGCTCGAAGCCAGGAGAGCGAGCGTCACCAGGATCGCGCCGACCAGGAGCGTCCGCCACGGCGCCCGGGCCGGAATGCCCGCCAGACCCCCGTGCAGTGCGCTCACGGCTGCTTCACCGCACGCCGCGGCGGGACGAACGCTCCGGGCGCGGGCTCCAGATTGAACTCGAGATCATCGAAGAGAACCGTCACTCGCCCGTCCGCGCCCTCGGCGATCATCCGTCGAGGCCAGACGATCCCCGGGCGTCCGGGCCCGGCGTCGAGCAGGCGGTACCGGTCCAGCGTCAGCGAACGCTCGACGCGCCCGTCCGCCCCGATGAACTCGTACCGGCGGGCCGTCAGCGTCCGCGGCTCGATCTCGCAGAGCACCGCGGCGCCGCCTTCGCCCAGCGCCCGCCGGACCGTGAACGCCCGCGCCGGATCCGCAACGACGACGGTCGCGTCGTCGCCGAAACGCCCGGACATGATCTCCCAAGCCCGCGCGAACTGCGCCGCATCGAACCGCGGCGGCTCACCCGCGGGAGTCTCTCCCGTGAGCGTCCACACGCCCTCGGGTGTCACCGTCAGGTCCAGCACCGCGCGCCCGAACTTCCACGCCCGCAACCGGAAGTGATCCGGAACACGCGCCGCCAGCGCCCCGTCCAGACTGATCGACAAACCCTCGGAGTCCCGCAGAATCACGCGGCAGGTTCCCTCGAGCGTCGTCACCCGCTCCGATCGCTCCGACATGATCCGCAACGCTTCGGTCGCATTCGACCACTCGTGGCGGGGCAGCGCCGGCGCGCACCCGGCGAGCATCAGCAGGGCCGCCATCACCGCCCGCAACATCAAGGCACGCTCCCCAGGCTCGCCCGCAGCACCTTGCCCGTCGCCGTCTTCGGAAGCGACGCGACGGTCGTCCACTCGCGCGGCACCTTGTACGGCGCCAGCCGCGACCTCGCGAACGCCCGGACGTCCGCCGCGTCGAAGTCTCCACCTCGCGCCACGATGACGGCCTTCAGCCGCGTCACCGTCTCGCTCACCCGCAGCGGCACGACGACGCATTCCCGAACGCCCGGGTGCTCCGCGAGCACCCGCTCCACCTCCAGCGGATTCACCTTGGCGCCGCCGACGTCGATGAGCAGCTTGAGGCGCCCCGAAATCGTCAGAGTTCCGCGTGCATCAAGGCTCCCCAGATCTCCCGTCAGGAAGTGGCCGTCACGCATCGGCGCCTCACCGTCCACGTAGCGCGTCAGCATCGACGGGGCCCGCACCGCCACCTCGCCGGTCCGCCCGCATGGAAGGGCCGAACCGTCCGGCCCGAGGATCCGGATCGACACGCCCGGCAGCGGTCGCCCGACGCCCGCCGCCTCGAACCCCTCATCATGCGGATCGCCGAACGTCACGGAGCCGATCTCCGTCGCGCCGTACAACTGCCCCACCGCGATCCCGAACCGCTCCCGGAAGGACGCCGCGACCGCCGGCGGCATCGCCGTCCCCGCGGAGTACGCGGCACGCAACGACCCGGCCGGCGCCCCGCCCGCCTGGCGCGCGAGCAGTGCGAACAGGAACGGCACACCCGGAAAGACCGTGGCGGTTCCGATACCCGCAAGCGATGCTGCGGCATCAAGCGCCGGGCAGAGGTGGATCGCGGCTCCGGCCATGATCGGCCCGAGCATCCCGTTCTCGATCCCGTACGAGTGATGCAGGGGGATGGTCACGAGCACGCGGTCATCGGGGGTGAGTCCTGCGGCCGTGACGACGTTCTCCGCGACCGCGTCCAGCGACCCCCCGGACCGAACCGCAATCCGCGGAAACCCCGTCGTCCCCGAACTCTGCAGCAGAAGCTGCGGCTCCGAGCCGGAGACTCCCGCTGAGTCCTCCGTATGGTTCGCCGGCCATCCGTTCGACAGATCGAAGAGCGTGTCCACCCGCGAACGCAACGGCTCGAGCAGTTGCTTCTCGCCCAGGGCGCACGCCGCGCCGGTTCGTTCGGCCGCCGCCACACGTTCCACGGGTGCCGCCAGAGGCGAGATCGGCTGAACGCTCCGGCCCGAATGCAGCACGCCGAGGAACGCCGCGATGAACTCCGGGCGGTTGCCGCAGCACAGCACGACCACGCCATCGGGCGCCAGCGCCCCGTTGAGCGCGCACGCCATCGCAACGACTCGCTCGTGCAGCCGGACGTACGTCCACGCCTCGCCACCATCGTACGGCACGACCGCCGTCGACTCAGGCCGCTCCGTCGCGTGACGCCGCAGAGCGTCGAGCAGCCGCATCCGAACGCCGCTCCCCGCCGGGTTTCGCGCCGCCACGCTCATGTCGCGCTCACCACCGGGCGCGCGGCGCCGGGCACGGGAGGATCGACCAGCGCAAACGTTGGCCGTCGCGGCACCAGCGCGATCCACCGCTGAAGCCGGATCGACAGCTCGAACATCCGCAGCCGCCAGCGCAGCCCGAACGACGGTCGCGGGAAGACGTGCCCGGCGAGGATCGAGATGACCGCGCGCTGCACCTCGAACGGCCCCTGCCCGTGCAGGAACAACTCGCGGAACGAATGCGTGTAGAACTCATCCACCAACCGGAAGAAGACGGACGAACTCTCCTTGATCAACCTGATGTACTCGCGCCGCACCCGCCCGGCATCGGCGCCCCGCTTCAGGATCGCCGCCACTCCGTTGCCGACGTCGATCCCCCCCACCATCCCGAGGCAGACGCCCGTCGAGAAGATCGGGTCCACAAACGTCGCCGCGTCGCCGACGAGAAAGTAACCGGGCCCCGCGTACGGCTCGCATCGGTAACTGAAATCGGCGACCACACCGTTCGACTCAGGAAAGACGGCGCGCTCGGTCCGCCGGCGCAGCAGCGGGCAGCGCGCAATCCCCCACGCCAGCATCCGGTTCGCCGGCACGCCGACCCCGCGCGCCGCGTCGGCGTCCATCACCAGCCCCATGCTCGTCCGTTCGGCGTCGATCGGAATCTGCCAGAACCAGCCCTCGTCGCACATCATCACGGTCGGGTAACCGCCCTCCGCCCCGGATCGGCGCTCCACACCGAGGAAATGACCGAAGTACGCCACCTTCCGGTGACGCTCCAGCACGCGCCGCGTCCCCAGGTGCCGGCCGATCACCGTCCCTTGCCCGCTGGCGTCGACGAGGTACCGACCGTCGAACCGCCCCGCATCGGTCTCCACCGACACCTCGCCGTCCTCGAGCTTTACGACCGCCTTCACCGACGCCGTCACGACTTCCGCACCCGCGTCGCGCGCCGCGTCGAGCACCATCGCGTCGAACGGTGCACGCTCGATGTTCCACGCCGCCGTGTCGCCGACCCGGAATCCCTCATCAAACCGGAACGCCCGCGTCTCCACCTCGTGCCCCAGCGCGAACTCCGCACCCTCCTTCACCACATGCGGGATCGCCCGGAAACGCTCCTCCAGGCCGAGGTCCCGCAGGATGGCCGAGTTCCGCGGCAGGAACGACTCGCCGATGTGGAACCGCGGGAACTCCGCCTTCTCGAGCACGACGACGCGAAGCCCGGCGCGGGCCATCACCAGCGCCGCCGTCGCCCCCGCGGGGCCGCCTCCGATGACCACGGCGTCGTACGGCGCACCGGTCATGATGGCTCCTCCCGCGCTCGAAGGTCCGCGATATCGGCGACACCCTCGATCTCCACCAGCAGCTCCTTGCGGCAGATGTCCGCGCGAACGAACTCGATCTCACGCACGCCGCCGAACCGCGCCGCAAGAATCGCTCTCAACCGACGAGCGTGCGACGCGTGCACGCAGTACACCCGCAACTCGCGGAAGCGCGCCAGAGGATCAGCGCCCCCCCGCTCCCCCGACACGAGGCTCGCCAGGTTCGTCAACGTCTCTCCGACTTGCGAATCAAGGTCGCCCTCGTGCACCGATCCCTCGCCGCGCACGCTCGCCGTGCCCCCGACCAGCATCATCCCGCGCCCGAATCCCGGCGCGTTCACAATCGTCGCCCGCGCAAAGCACGGCGGACACGGCCCGTACCGGCTCGAATACAGGTACGCCGGCACCTGGCGCGGGTTCTCGACCGCCCGACCGGGATGCGTGCACCCCAGGCAATGCACGACCAGGTCCGATCCCCGATGCCCGACACCCGTCGCCGTCGAGACCCGCGGGCCGAACTCCGCGGCACGCCGGACCCCGAAACGGTCCGCGTACGACGCGTGCCGCCCCGCGTTGAAGACCATGTACCGGTCCAGCCCGGGCCCCATCGACGCGTGAATGTGAGGGATGTGATTCCAGAATCGCACCGCGTGTCGCTCGCCCATGGCCGACGCCACCGCCCGATACGTTTCACGCGTCACCCGCTCGAACGCCTCGGGATCCAAGTCGACCGCGCCCGGCACGCGGACAGTGACCAGCTTCACCGACCCGCCCTCCCGCTCCTCGAACTCGACCTCGCAGCCGCCGAACAACTGCATCGAGCGTCGAACACGGGGTTCGCTCGGCTCAGACCCATCGACAAGGAGCCGCTCGACCCACGCCGGAACCAGGCAGTCATTCCGGATTCGCGCATCCGTTGTCAAGGGCCGGGTGATGTTTGCGGGCGTGGTCATGGCATCCGTTTCCGTGACCTCGGGAACACCCATGTCGTACAGATTAGCGTTTCCTAAGATGCTCGGCCGGGGCCGCAGACTACGCCAACTCCCGAGATCAATCCGCAGTAATCCGTCGCCAGGAGCCCCAGCCGCTCCGGGCGCTCAGATCCATCCGCGCCCGCCAGACTCTCGAACCGCGGCACAGCGGTCTTCCCCGCGCCGAGCCGCGGCATCCGCCCCGATAGCAGGACAGCACCGAGCACCGACAGCGGCCCCGCGCTGAACGTCTCGGCCCCCATCGCTCCGGTCGCTGTGACCACCGCACGCCCTTGCAAACCGAGCCGCGACTCCTCGATCGCACCGGCTTCCACGTCGTCGATCCAGGTCCCGTTGGCGCTGCACGCGATATGCGACGGCGAACCCAGTTCCTTCAGGATCGCGGCGCCCATTTCCCGTCCCGTGCTCCGCAGATCGCCCGATCGCGCCGCCCCGCCCACCACCGCCCCCCGAGCCGCCCTCGATCCCCC
>CAZMPE010000122.1:0-7307 GCA_964567955.1 uncultured Phycisphaeraceae bacterium
CGTTCATCGAGATCGCCTCGGGCACCGACGGCATGTGCCACATCTCGGAGCTGGCCGAGGGCTTCGTCAAGAGCGTCAGCGACGTGGTCCGGATCGGCGACATCGTGAAGGTCAAGGTCATCCTGGTGGACGACCAGGGCCGCATCAAGCTCAGCCGCAAGCAGGCCATGGCCGAGGAGGCCGGGGCCGGCGCGGGGGCGCCCGCCGGGGGCGGCGGGGGCGGTGGAGGCGGGGACCGGGGTCGCGGCCGGCCGAACTGAGCCGGGATCGGGCTTGAACAGAACCGAGGGGTGGCCGACCACCCCTAAAAGGTGTGCTGCCAACAGCTTGGCTGCATCGTCCATGCACCCGAATTTGGGTGCCGGATGTTCTGTTTGACCGGCGCGGCAAACTTGGTAATCTAGGCGCTTGCGTTGTTCCGATGGTGGCCGCTCATGGCCACCTGAGGAGGTTGTGTTTCGGCCTTGCCAGGGTTCCAAGCATCTCCCGATCCGGTAGTTGTTTGAGGGGATTCGCCATGAGTGATCAGGCGTCTGATCAGATCACCGGGGCGGAGGGAGTGGTGAAGTGGTTTGACCCGCGGAAGGGTTTCGGTTTCGTCGTCGGGCCGCAGGGGCAGGACATCTTCGTGCACTTCAGCGTCATCCAGGGTGATGGGTTCCGGGTTCTGAAGGATGGGTCGAGCGTCGTGTACGACGCGACGAAGAGCGACAAGGGTTGGAAGGCGACGCGTGTCGTCCGCAACGAGTCGCTCGAGGTGACGGTCCCGCCCAAGCGGGGCTATTCCCGGTCGCCGCGCCGCTGAGCGCGGGGGTTTCGGTTCGTCGTTCCGATGCGGGAGCGTTGAGCGTTGTTCGAGACCGGCGGCGTTCTTTTCGGATTCGGCGCCGGGGCCCTCGTGACGCTGTTGATCGCGTCATGGGTGATCCGTCGGCACCTGCGCCGGACGCGGGCGGCGGAGCGTCGCGCGCGGGCGGCGGAGCGGCTGGCCGAGATCGGGGCCATGACCGGCGGCCTGGCGCACGAGATCAAGAATCCGCTGTCGACGATCGGGCTGAACGCGCAGCTGCTGGGCGAGGGGATCGAAGAGCTTCCGATCGACCCGGAGGAGCGGGGGCGGCTGACGCGCCGGATGTCGGCGCTGCGGCGCGAGGTCGAGCGGCTCAAGGGGATCCTGACGGATTTTCTGCAGTTCGCGGGGAACGTGCGGCTGGACCCGAAGCCGGCCGACCTGAACGAGGTGGTCGAAGAACTGGCGGACTTCTTCATGCCGCAGGCGGAGAAGCAGGGTGTACGCCTGCGGACCGAGGCGGCGCCGGGCCCGATGTTCGCGGCGCTCGACCGGCCGATCGTGAAGCAGGCGCTGCTGAACCTGATGCTCAATGCCGTGCAGGCGATGGCGGAGTCGCCCGCGGGCGCGCGCGAGCTGATCCTGCGGACCGAGCGCGGCAACGACGAGCTGGGGCACGCGATGATCCGGGTGCACGTGATCGACACGGGGCCGGGGATCCCGCCGGATCGGATCGGCAAGGTGTTCGAGCCTTACTTCACGACGAAGTCGGGCGGAACCGGGCTCGGCCTGCCCACGGCGCGCCGGCTGATCGAGGGGCACGAGGGGACCATCGAGGTGCACTCGGAACCGGGGAAGGGGACGGACTTCACGATCTCGTTCCCGGCGGGCGTCCGTTCATGAGGGCTTGCGGTCGCCGAGCTCGGTGCGGACGGCCCAGAGCTCCGGGAAGAAGTTGAGCTCGACAAGCTGGCGGAGGAACGAGACGCCGGAGCTGCCGCCGGTGCCGCGCTTGTAGCCGATGATGCGCTCGACGATCTTGACATGCCGGAAGCGCCAAAGGCAGAACTGCTCGTCGACGTCGACGAGTTTCTCGCACATTTCGTAGGCGTCCCAGGACTTGTCGGGGTTGTCGTAGATCGTCTTGAAGACCGCGGTGACGCCGTCGTTCTTTTCGTGCGGCGTGCTGACGTCGCGCTCGAGGACTTCTTTCGGGATCGGCATGCCGCGGCGGGCGAGGTGGCGGAGAAACTCGTCATAGAGGCTCGGGGCCTCGAGGGCGGCCTTGAGGGTGTCGTAGTCCTCGGGCTTGTGCCTGTGGAACTCGAGGAGTCTGCGGTCCTTGCCGCCGAGGAGGAACTCGACGAGGCGGTACTGGGCGCTCTGGAAGCCGCTGGCGGGCCCGAGGACGTGCCGGAACTCGGCGTACTCGCTGGGGGTGAGGGTGGAGAGGACGCTCCACTGATTGATGAGCTGGGACTGGATGTTCTTCAGTCGGGCCAGGATCTTGAAGGTTCCCTCGAGCTCGTCGCGCTGGATGAGGGCGAGGGCGGCGCGCAGCTCGTGGATGGCCAGCTTGAACCAGAGCTCGGTGGTCTGGTGCTGGATGATGAAGAGCATCTCGTCGTGGTGCTCGGGCCTGGAGAGGGGCCTCTGGGCCGCGAGGAGGCGGTCGAGGTCGAGGTAACCGGAGTAGGTCATCCGGTCGGCGAGGTTTCGTTCGAGGCCCGGGTCGAGGTCGCGGTGCGGCATGATGGATTGTTCCCGTGCGGCGGTGGCGCTGCGACAGGAGCGTATCCGGCCGCTTACGGGAGGATGCGGGCGGCGGCGATCACCGGGCGCCGGGTCTCGGGCTCCTCGATCCAGACGATGCGGGATTGGTCGCCGGGCCGGGCTGTGAGCGCGGCGGCGCGCCGGTGGAGGAACTCGTCCCGCGGCGTCCATCCGCAGCCGGGGATCAGTGCCGCGATGAAGACAAGGCAGAGGGTTCGGCGGGCGGAACGCGGCACGGGGGACCTCGCGGGCTCCGTCCGCGTGGATGCGTACAGCATGGCAATCGCCGGCGCGATCGGCACGCGCTGCGATCACGGCGGGGTCCCGGGGGCGTCACACTGTGGCGCGTGTGCGGCCCGGGGCCTGTTTGACGGTGGGGCCGGGGGCCCTACGATGGACGCGCGCCGCCAAACAGGAGCCGTCATGATGATCCGGACCGCGTTCAGCACCGTCGCCTGCCCTGAATGGACGCTGGAGCGGGTTGCGCGCACGGCGTCGGAGCTGGGCTTCGACGGCGTCGAGCTGCGGACCTTCGGCAACGCGTCCACCGAGTTTGCGTGCGATCCGGCGCTGACGAGCGCGGCGAAGGTGCGGGGGCTCTTTGGGGACCTGGGGGTGCGGGTGGCCTCGCTGGCGACGGGGGTGCGGTTTGACGAGCGGATCCTGCCGCGGGTGATCGGGCGGGTGATCAGCGACACGGAGGTATCGGTGCGGGCGGGGAAGGCGGCGGTGGACCTGGCGGCGCAGATCGAGGCACCTTTCGTTCGTGTGTTCGGGTTCGAGGTGTCGCCGAAGGAGAGCCGGAAGGTCGTGACGGCGCGGATCCTCGAGCGTCTGGCGATGGTGCTGGACGGCGCGCACAACACGGGCGAGCGGGTGCTCCTGGAGAACGGGGGCTCGTTTGCGCGGGCTTCGGACCTGATCGAACTGATCGATCGGGCGAAGAGCCCGCTGCTGGGCGCGTCGTATTCCTCGGCGGTGGCGCACGCCGCGGGGGAGTGCCCGGTCGAGGGGAGCAAGCTGCTGGGGAACCGTCTGTGGGTGGCGCGGGTGAAGGACTATCAGCACGGGAAGCCGTGTGCGCTGGGTGCGGGCGACGAGCCGTGCGAGGAGTTCGTGGCGGCGCTCGGGGATTGCTGGCTGGTGTACGAGTGGGACCGCGCGTGGCTGGAGGGGCTGGAGCCGGCGGAGGTGGTGCTGCCGGGCGCGGCCAAGAAGATGTACGAATGGATCGCGAGCCGGTCCGCGTGGCAGCAGGTGGTGAGCGCGGGGTGAGCGTGCAGGAACGAAGAGAGTAACGCGAAGGGCGCGAAGGGCGCGAAGAAGTGTGCACGCTTCCTTCGGGCGGTCATGGCGTCGAGCGGCCGACTTGTGTTTCCGGAGGCGTGGGTCTTCGCCCACCTGATCCGCTGGATGAGTTGCTCACCGGCCCCTCAGCGGGTAGCAAAGGGAGCCGCCTCCGCCGTCGCTCAGCGCGCAGGTGGATTAGCATTCCTCGTGGAGGCAGCCGAACAACTCGGTCGGGAAGTGGTCGAGGCGTGCCTGGCGCTCGGGTTTGCGCGCGCGGGGGTGTGCGATGTCGCGCCGACGAAGTGGGGGAATGAACTGAAGGCGTGGCTCGGGGCGGGGCGGCACGGGTCGATGGAGTACCTGGCGCGGAACGTCGATGCGCGATTGGACCCGACGCGGCTGCTCGGGGGCGCGCGGTCGGTGATCATGGTGGCGGACCTGTACAGCGGGCGCGGGGCGCGCGCTGCGGAGACGGGGCCGCGGCGGGGGAAGATCGCGCGGTATGCGCGCGGGCGCGACTATCACGTGGTGATCAAGAAGCGGCTGCACGCGCTGGCGGACGGGCTGCGGGAGCGGTTCGCCGGGGCGGAGTTCCGGGCGTTTGTCGACACGGCGCCGGTGCTGGAGCGGGAGTACGCCGCGCGGGCGGGGCTGGGGTGGATCGGCAAGCACACGCTGCTGATCGATCCGAAGCTGGGTTCGTACACGCTGCTGGGTGGCGTGCTGACGACGCTGGACCTGGCGGCGACACGGGAGCCCGAGGCCGACCACTGCGGGACGTGCACACGGTGCATCGAGGCGTGCCCGACGGGGGCGATCTCGCCGTACTCGGTGGACGCGTCGCGGTGCGTGAGTTACCTGACGATCGAGCGGCGCGGCGAGATTGCGGAGGAGTTCTACGACGGGATCGGGGAGTGGGTGTACGGGTGCGATGTGTGCCAGGAGGTGTGCCCGCACAACGGAGAGAGAGCGGCACAGGGGCACAGGGCCACATTGCCACAGGGGCACATGGGCACAGTTTCACATGTTGGTGGGGCGGGGGTCAGGGACGAGTATGCGGCCAGGCGTGGGTCGTTTGATCTGCTGGAGGTGCTGGAGTGGGGGGTGGAGGAGAGGTCGCGGGCGCTGTCCGGGAGCGCGATGAAGCGTGCGACGCTGGCGATGTTCAAGCGGAACGCATTGATCGTCGCGGGGAACGAGCTCAGACGCCGGGCGGATCCTGAGCTGGAGTCGCGTGTGCGTGAAGTTGCGGCGGATGAGTCGGAGCCGGAACTGGTGCGCCGGACGGCCCGGGCGGTAGCCGCCCGAATCCCCGCCCGCCGGGGATGAACAGGCGCGACAGCAGGACAACGGCGAGCGCGGGGATGAGCCATCCGGTCTGACGCTCGATGAAGCCCATCCAGAAGACGGGGGCCGCGGCGAGGACGGAGGCGATCCAGAGCTGCAGCTTTCGGACGCCGACGGGGCCGCCGAGGCCTGTGTGGCCGTCGCGGGTGGGGATCATGCAGAGCCAGACGTAGGCGGGGAAGACGAGGCCGTAGAAGCCCATGAAGAGGCGGTAGACGATTTCGCCAAGCGGGTCGATGCCGATTCCGCCCGAAATCTCGGCGGCGCCGGACAGAACGAAGATGACGATGGCGACGAGAGCAATCCAGGGCCGTCGGAGTTGCGAGCGCAACTCGTCCGCGTGCACCCAGATCGTAAAGATCAGTTGAACAAGGATGTGAACGACCAGAAGCCCAGCTGCTACCGACTGCGTGCGCAATTCGAGCCACAATTGAAGAGCTGTGTCGCCCATCGTGGCATATCCGAGGGCGTAGATCAGGATCAACTGAAACATGAGCAAGAACCCGATGAAGAACGCGGCGGTGCCCACAGGCCCGGGCAATGCGCTACGCGCGCGGTGAAACGTCAAATCCAGGTATGGGCAGAGCACGAACCCAAAGACGCATGACGCCGTGAGAGCGGCAATGACAAACGGAGACGTCGCCTGGGTCGATGCCTCGCGAAACAACGCTCCCGTGGTTGCACTCTGGAACAAGGCGAAGACTGAGACGACAAGGACGGCGCCCGCCAGCAGCAGCCACAGCCTTGGCGAGACCAGGCACAGAAGGCCCGCAAGACCGACGGCGGCGGTGGAGATGACGAAGAGCAACGTACTTCCTGCATGCGGATCGAGCGTGGATCGCAGCCAGATCAGGAAGTAGATCTGAAAGGCAATCGTGACGAAGGAGAATGCAATGCAGACGGCGCGATTGGCGTCAACGAAGCGCTTGCTGTGCCCCGGACGGCGGAGGACCCAGCCCATCGCGGCGGCCCCGAGAACGTTGGGGACGGCGAAGACGACAAAGCCCCAGAGGCCGTAGTCGCGGACGAGGAGGACCGGCAGGAACATGCCGATGCACCACGTCCACGAACAGGCGAGGTAGCAGGACCAGCCGAGGGTTTGGAGCCAGCGGGGCACGGGGCGAGTGTATAGGGACCAGAGATTCTCGCACCGCTGCGCCCCCAAAGCGGGGCGAGCGGTGGCACCCGGGCTCTTGAGGGCCAGTGTTCGCGGCGCCGTTCCGGGCAGCGGTGGGAGTATCCGGACCGTTCAGATGGATGGAGGCGTCTTCACCGCTGCGCCCTCAGAGCAGGGCGAGCGGTGGCACCGGGAATCGCGGGCCGGAGTGTACACCCGGGCTCAGCGGATCTTGCGGCCCTTCTTCTGCTGGTGCTGCTTCTGCGTGACGTGGAAGGTCGCGACGCATTTGCCGACGCGGCGTTCCTTGTCGGCTCGCTTGGCGATCTGCTGAACGATCTCCAGATCGAGCGTCACGTTGAACTCGGCGCCGGCCTTCATCAACTCTTCCACGTTCTCGCGCGGCGTGATGCGGTAGAGGGCCGGGCCGAAGCAGGGGCGGAGGAAGCGGTACTCGAGGTTCTTGCAGACGACCGTGTACTCGCCGCCGCAGAGGCCGAAGAGGAACATGCCGCCGGCGATCTCGCTGTTGGCCAGGAGGGCGGCCCCGGCCATGGCGTTGTACCAGTTGCGGTTGAAGCGGCGGAAGGGGAGGACGGCGGAGAACGTGTTCAGGCCGATCCGCTTCATCCGGATGCCGCTCTTGAAGGCGTAGGGCAGCCAGATGAGCGAGCAGACGCGGTGCCAGAAGTTGCTGCGCGTCGAGAGGCGGCTGATGAACGTGTCCACACGGTCAAAGAACGTCCGGCGCGGCTTGGGGCGTGGCGGGCCGGGCGGTGTCTTGGCGTCGCGCGGCGCGGGGTGGGCGGGCGGCGCGGTTCGATCAGTGGTGGCCGTGGTTGCGTTCAAACGGATGTTCCCGCTTTGGAGAGGATCATAGCGCGGGCTCAGGCGTCGTCCGGTACGAGATCGAACCAGCCCTTGTCGTTCTTCCGGACACGCCGGCAGGGGTTGGAGGGCTCGTGGTCGAGGACGAGGAGCCAATCGCGT
>CAZMPE010000123.1:0-7296 GCA_964567955.1 uncultured Phycisphaeraceae bacterium
CCCTCGCCCCACGGGGAGGGCCACTTCATGATGTGGGAGGGATCCTCCTTCCAGAGCAGGAAGTCGGCGGCGCTGCGCTTGGCGGCCTGGTTCTCGGCGGTGACGCGCCCGCCCGCGCCCGCGCGCAGGCGGTCGAGGGTGTTGCCGCTGAGACGGCCGTAGGGGGCGAACTTCTGCACGTCGAAATACACCACGCGTGCGCCGGGGGCGCCGACGACGTAGGCGTAGCCGGTCTCGACGAGGCGGGCGATGACGGTCTTCATGCCGTCGACGTTGTCGGTGGCGCGCGGCATCCGTCGCGGGTCTTTGTCGGCGTCGAGGGCGACGCGGAGGCCGAGCCTGCGGGCGTCCTCGCGGAAGCGGGACTCGTAGAAGCGTGCGATGGCGTAGGGGTCGGCGGGGTTGATGTCGGCGCCGGGCGGGAGGGCTCCGGACTTCTTGGCCTCGGCGAGGCGGCGGCCGGCGACGGCCATGCGGTCCTCGCCCGATTCGCCGCCCTCGGCGTCGTCGGTCATGTGGCCCACGTCGGTGAAGTTCATGACCTGGACGACGGCGCGGGGCGACCTGGGGGGCGCGCCGTCCGGGCCGGTCACCTCGCAGAGGGGCGACTCGATCCAGCGCCGGAGGAGGTCCGCGGCGAGAAACGAACGGAAGTTGCCGATATGGGCGTCGTCGTAGACGGTCGGGCCGCAGGAATAGAACGTGACGCGGGCGGGGTCCCGCGGCGTGAAGGGGACGACGGACCGGGTCAGGGTGTTGTAGAGCCGGAGCGGCATGGGGGCATGGTATTCAGGGGGCGCGGGCCGTCACTCCGCGATGGGCGTGCCGTCGTGCCGCGGCGTGACGATGGTCGGGCCGTCGCCCCGGTCGGCGGGCGGCGCGGGGTCGCGGGGCAGTTCGAGCCGGACGCGGGAGACGCGGGTGGGCTCGGCCTCGAGGACGGTGAAAAGGAAGTCGTTGACGAGGAGCTGCTCGCCGGTGGCGGGGATGCGTCCGAGGGTGGTGACGACGAGACCGCCGACGGTGTCGTACTCCTCGCCCTCGGGCAGCTCGACGCCGATGGCGCGCAGCTCGGCGTTGGCCTGGTGGATATAGGAGCGCGCGTCGATCTCGGCGGCGCGCCGGCCCTTGGCGAAGCGGACGACACGCTCCTCGGGCTCGTCGATCTCGTACTCGTCACGGATCTCGCCGAAGACTTCCTCGATGATGTCCTCGAAGGTGACGAGGCCGCTGGTGCCGCCGTACTCGTCGGCGACCATGGCGAGGTGGACCTGCTTGCGGATCAGCTCGGCGAGGAGCTCGCGGATGGTCTTGGTTTCCGGAACGTAGTAGGCGGGGCGGAGAATGGCGCGGAGCTCGAAGGGCTTGCCGCCGCCGGGGGGACCGGCGAGCCAGCGCATCAGGTCCTTGATGTAGAAGACGCCGACGACGTGGTCGAGGCTTTCCTCATAAACGGGGATGCGGCTGTGGCGGCTGGCGCGTATGAACTTCGTCACCTCGCCGAGGTTGTTGGTGAGTTCGAGGGCCTCCACCTCGGTGCGGGGGGTCATGATCTGCTCGACGGTCGTCGAGCGGAACTTCATGATCGCCTCGATCATGTTGCGGGCGGCCTGGTCGAACTGGCCCTCCTGCTGGGCCTCTTCGACGACGCTCATGAGCTCGGCCTGCACGGCCTCGGCCTGGGTCTCGACGCTGGGGCCGGCGAGCCGGCGGACGACCTCGTCAAAGAAGCGGGCGACGCGGCGAAGGGGCGACTGCACGATGTACGCGGCGCGGACCAGCGGCGACCAGGCATAGACGGTACCGGCGGAGGCGTAGGCGGCGATGCTGTGCGGGACGAGGAAGCCGAAGATCCAGATGACGACGGAAGAGGCGGCGATGCCGATGACGGCGTCGATCACGCCGGGGCCGGCGGATGCGCGCAACGCCGCGACCCAGAACACGGCCGAGACCGCGACGATGAGATTGCAGATGATGCGCGGCAGGCCGACGGCGGTGGAGTGCCCGTCGAGATCCTCGAGGATGCGGTCGATGCGCCGCTGCGCTCCCGGCCCGGCGCGCTGGGCGGCGAGCTCCTCGAGGCTGACGCGGGGCACATCGCGCAGCGACTGGAACACCGACGAGAAGAGCCCGCCGAGGGCCATCGCCGCCGTCGCGATCCAGAACCAGCCGGTCCCGCTCAACGAGTGTCCTTTCGCTCTTCCGTGGCGTACGTCGGGCCGACCCCGATCGCGGTGAGCACCTCATCCTCGCGCCGGTGCATGGCGGTAGCGGCGTCCGGTTCGTGGTCGTCGTGCCCGAGGCAGTGCAGGACGCCGTGCACGGCGTACAGGAGCAGCTCGCGCTCCGGCCCGTGCCCGCGCCCCGCGGCCTGGCGCTCGGCCTCGTCCAGGCAGACGAGAATGTCGGCGTCCAGAGGCCCGCCCCCGGAGGACGGCGGGTCGGAGTAGTCGAACGTGAGGACGTCCGTCGTCCCCGCCTCGTCGGCGAACTCGAGGTGCGCGGCGGTCATCTCGGCGTCGGCGATCACCCGGATGCGCAGGTCGCCCGGGGACCCGAGTTGAGTCAACGCCGCGACGGCCTTGTCTCGGAGCCAGGCCAGCGTCGGCGCGCCGAGGCGACCGGTCGCGTCCCGAACGTCGATGGTGCATCCCTTTCGCGGATCCGCCGCGCCGGGCTGCGAACGCCCCGATGTATCCGCCGTTTCGATCATGAAATCCTGTGCCCCCTGGACACCCGCAGTCTACGGGGGCGGCGTGAAATGGCCAACAGCATCGAACAAATCTGGCGTCTATTTGGCCGATGCTCGGTCGTTGTTCGAAGCCCGTGCCGGCCTATCGCGGCCGGCGTGCGACGGTGTACCAGGCGAAGAGGTCTTCGGCGCCGTCCTCCGCCTTCGTTGGGTATCCGAGGGCCTCGAAGATCTGTCGTGCCGCGGCGTCGTCGGACTCGTCGAAGGCGAGGACCTCGAAGCCCGCGGCCTCCCACATCTCGCGCGGGAAGGGGGACCTGCCCTCGGCCCAGTGGCGGTAGGGCTCGCCCTCCTTGCTCGGGGCGGGGCAGAGGTTGTAGATGATCGCGAGTCCGCCGGGCTTGAGCGCTCCGTGGACGACACGGAGGTAGTACGAATCGGAGACGCCGAGGTCGACGAGCAGGCGCGGATCGACGGGGCGCGTGGGGTGGACGTAGCCGCTCTTGAGTGTGTTCTTGGAGGTGAAGAGGTCGTAGCCGCGGCCGACCTGCTCGGCGATGCCCGGGCCCGCTGGCCAGTAACCGGTGACCACGCTGACGCGCCCGGCGGGTGACCCGGGAACGGGGTGGGCGATCGCGCCGGTGTCGCCGGCTTCCGAGTAGAGCGCGGCGAGGAAGGGATCGACGTCGAGGCCGACGGCGTCGGCGCCGAGGCTCGCCATCATGCGGAGGTGGCCGATCGTGCCGCAGCCGTAGTCGAGGACACGGGCGCCGGCGAAGTTGGCGGGTGCGCCGTGCTTCGCCGCGAGCTCGAGGACGCGGGCGTAGACGACGGGCGAGCCGTACCTGGTCTGGTAGTAGCGGTCCTCGTCGACGGGGCGCTCTTCGTACCCGGCGCGGGCGGCGTCGTCGAGGGCGGACCACTGGGCCGCGGTCCGCCAGGAACGGTGCTCGCGGTTGAAGTAGAGCGTGCGGGGCTCGACGCGCGGCAGCGCCTCGGCGGCGTTGAGGAAGTGGCGTGCGAGCTCGGTCTGGACGAGCGGCCGGATCGCCTCGGCCTGCTGCGTGAGGAGGGGGACGCCGGCGGGCGCGGCGGGTTTCTCCTGAGCAATGACCGCCGTCGCGAGGACTCCGAGGGCGATCATGGTTGTTCGGAACATGGGAATCCCCTTCGGCCGGGTCGTGGTCGATTGCGGCGTGAGGATCGTACACGAAGCGACGCGCAGGGCTCTTGATAGAGGCGATCGCATTGCGGTGCGGCGAAGCGCCGCGAGCCATGGCACCCGAGCCCGGAGTCCTGGCGCCCGGATGGGCGCGGTAGGATGAGCCCAAGCAAGTCAGGAGGCCGCCATGAACACGATCACGCGTCGAGAGGCGTTCCGGATCACGCTTGGGGCGGGTGCCGCGGCACTCGGGATCCCGGCGCTCGTGTCGGCCCGCCCGGCCCGTGCGCGAACGCGGGTGGCGCGGATCGCGCACCTGACGGACCTGCACATCCAGCCCGAGCGGCGTGCGGCGGAGGGGGTGGCGGCGTGCCTGCGGCATGTGCGAGCGCTGCCGGATCCGCCGGAACTGATCGTGACGGGTGGCGACCTGATCATGGACGGCTTCGAGCAGGACGAAGCGCGGACGAAGCTGCAATGGGACCTCTTCAGAAAGGTGATGGCCGACGAGGCGGGGCTGCCCGTCGAGCACTGCCTGGGGAACCACGACATCTGGGGGTGGAACAAGGGCAAGAGCGGGACGAACGGCGACGAGGCGATGTGGGGCAAGAAGTGGGCGCTGGACCAGCTCGGGCTGGCGCGACCGTACCGCAGCTTCGACCGCTTCGGCTGGCACATGATCGTGCTCGACAGCGTGTACCCGAACGGCACGGGTTACATCGCGCACCTCGACGAGGAGCAGATGGACTGGCTGCGGGCGGACCTGGCGGGTACGGCGCGGACGACACCGGTGCTGGTGGTGTCGCACATCCCGATCCTGTCGGTGACGGGAGTGACGGGCTCGCCGAAGAAGGACGCGACGGTGCGGGAGGTCTCCAGCAGCGTGCTGCACGACGACAGCCAGCAGATCCGCGGCTTGTTCGCGGCGCACGGCAACGTCCGGCTGGCGGTCAGCGGGCACATGCACCGGATCGACCGGGTGGACTTCAACGGGACCACGTACCTGTGCAACGGGGCGGTGAGCGGGAACTGGTGGAAGGGCGCGCACTACGAGTGCCACGAGGGGTACGCGGTGCTGGACCTGTACGACGACGGCTCGTTCGGGCACGAATACGTGCGATTCGGGTGGAAGGCGTCGTAACCGGCGGTGAGACGCGGCGGGGCGGGAGAGCGGGCAGGAGCAGGAGCCCCGAACGGCGGCCTTCGGCGGCCGCTTACCCCGGCGGCGGCGGAAAGGGCGTCGCACGGGAACGAGCATTCCGGGGCGCGTGCCTCCGAAAAGTGGTTGTCGCTTTCGGATGGCCGCGGTAGGCTGTC
The DNA here is from genome assembly GCA_964567955.1 of uncultured Phycisphaeraceae bacterium. Taxonomy (GTDB): domain Bacteria; phylum Planctomycetota; class Phycisphaerae; order Phycisphaerales; family UBA1924; genus CAZMPE01. The sequence goes on from CAZMPE010000123.1 coordinate 5,172, forward strand.
GCCCGGCGCGTGGGGGTGCGCCCGGGGACGGCGCGCATGACGAACCATCCGGATGTCTCGCTCGGCGAACTGGCCGGCGCGTGGAGACCGATCCCCAAGAGCCCGGGGTACGCGGTCGGCGTGCTGATGCTGGGGCTGGCCGTCGTGCTGCTGCCGCTGCTGTACGCGGCGATCCTGGGGGCGGCGGCGTACGGGGCGTACCTGAGCATCCAGGCGGGGCCGCGGATGTTCCCGCTGGGGATCGGCGCGGCGGTCTTTGTGCTGCTGATGATCAAGCCGGTGATCGCGCCGCGGGCGCGCCTGGGGCAGTCGTTCACGCTCACGCCGTTCGAGGAGCCGAAGCTGCACGGGTTCGTGAGCTCGGTGTGCGGGGTGATCGGGGCGCCGCCGCCGAAACGGATCGACATCGACTGCGACATCAACGCGTCGGCGTCGTACCGGTCGGGGGCGTTGAGCATGGTCCGTCGGGGCGACGTGGTGCTGACGATCGGGCTGCCGCTGGTCGCCGCGATGTCGCGCCGGCAGTTCGCGGGGGTGCTGGCGCACGAGTTCGGGCACTTCGCGCAGGGGACGGGGATGCGGGTGACGTACCTCGCGCGTGGCGTCATCACGTGGTTCCTGTACGCGGCGTACGAGCAGGACGCGTGGGACAGGGCGGCGGCCGGGCTGATGGAATCGCCGAACGTGGGCGACCGGCTGTTCGGGCTGCTGCTGCGGGCGTGCTTCGGCGTGGCGCACGTGACGCTGAAGGCGATCGCGTTCGTGGGGATGCTGCTGTGCGCGTTCATGCTGCGGCAGATGGAGTACGACGCGGACCGGTACGAGGCGCGGATGGCCGGGTCCGGGGCGTTCCGGTCCATCTTCCGGCGGCTGATGGAGCTGGGGGTCGCGATGCCCAAGGCGATGGAGGAATCGCGCCGGATGCACCGGCACGACCGGAACGTGCCGGACGACTTCCCCGCGCTGGTCGCGGATTTCTCGCGCCGGCTGACGCCGGAGGAGCGCGATGAGATCGAGCGCATGCTCAAGGACGAGGAGACGGAGTGGCTGGCGTCGCACCCGGGGAACGGGGCGCGTTCCGCGGCGGCCGAGGCGCTCGAGGAGCCCGGGCTGTACACGGACGAGAGCCCGGCGTCGGGGCTGTTCAGCGATTTCGACGCGGCGTGCCGCAAGGCGACGTACGGGCACTTCAAGGGCGTGCTGGGGAACTGGCTGAGCGAGGCGACGTTCGTGCCGACGGCTCCGCTGCTGCGGACGACGGCGGGCGCGCCGGGGCAGGAGGAGGTGCTGGCGCGGTACTTCGGGTTCGATCCGCCGGGGTGGCGGCCGGTCTTCCCGGGGCTGTCGCGGGTGCCCGACGGGGACGACGCGAAGCCGATCGTGCAGCGGATCAAGGCGGCGCGCGAGCAACTCAAGACGCTCGCGCCTTCGGCGGCGAGGAGCGCGGCGGCGTTCCGCGCGGCGCACGAGCAGATGTTCAAGCTGCAGCAGGCGCGGGCGGTGCTGGACGCGGGCTTCAACGCGGACTTCAAGATGATCGGCCTGCCGTCGACGAGCCGCGCGGGCGTGAGCCACCAGCTCGAGAAATCGACGGGCGAGGCCGCGGACGCGGCGGCGGCGCTGGACGACGCGGGGGATGCCGCGGCGGCGCGCCTGGACGCGGCGGCGCGGGTGCTTGGCGTGCGTGGGATCGCGAGGGCGGTTCCGGACGCGGCGGAGCGGCGTGCGCGGGCGGATGTGCTGCTGACGGCGCTGGGGGCGCTCAAGGAGATCCTGCCGATCGCGCGGCGTGTGCGTCAGGACGTGGCGACGATCGGGGCGCTGGGGGCGACGATCAGGAACAAGGCGACGATGGACAAGGCGATCGCGTCGGTGCGGCCGATCGCGGACCGGGTTCGGGACGACCTGGATTCGGCGCGCCGGATCGGCGGGACCGCGCGCGACCCGGGCTCGACGCCGGACCTGCCGGCGAACCTGGGGGAGACGCTGGTCGGGGCTTCGCCGGGCTGGCGCGAGATCGAGGAGATCGTGACGGCGGGCGACGCCTTCGCGGACCGGTACCCGGACGTCTGCCGGCGGACGCTGGTGGAACTGGTGACGCTGGCGCAGGGGGTGGAGCGGGCGC
>CAZMPE010000124.1:0-7296 GCA_964567955.1 uncultured Phycisphaeraceae bacterium
GGTCCGTCGAGAACTCGCGCGGCGGCTGCGGCGCCGCGCCCAACCCCGCACGCACCGCCAGCTCCCCCATCTTCGTCACGATCCCGGGGTACGGCTGACCGACGTCACGCGTCGACTTCGACGCTTCGAGCGCCTCCAGCCGCCGATATTCCGCGACCAGCCGCTCCGTCTCCGCCGCGTTCCCCAGCTCCGATTCGAGCGCCGACGCCGCCGATGACCGCGAACCAAGGCCCAGCACCGCCGCCAGGGCCGCAACGCCCAGCGCCGCGCACGCCAGCACCAGCAGCCCCGTGGGCCGATTCCGGCGCTCCCGCGCCGACGCCGCCATCGCCAGCTCGAACCGCGCCTCGTCGCTCATCCGCTCGGTCTGGCTCACGGCGCACCCCCCGGCGAACGCCACGCCGCCTTGAGGATGTACGTCAACTTCCCCGCCCGCGGCGAGAACTCTCCCCGCCACACGCAGTTCGAGCCCCCGATCTGCTGGATGCTCGCCAGCAGATCCTCGGCCACTTTCGTCGACTTCACGCTCACCGTCACCCACACCAGCGTCGGCTGCAGCAGCAGTTCCTCCACCTCGGCCTCCGAGCCCGACAGCACGAACGCCAGCGTGTCCAGCTCCGCCAGGATCGGCTTCGCCGCATCGATCAGCGTCGTCACCTCGCTCGCCTGTTTCAGTTTGTTCACCGCCGCTTCGAGGTCCTTCCGCGGCAGGGGAGACACCGCCGCCGTGGGCACGATCTCCACGATCGACTGGCGCGTCCGCGACCGCGACTCGTCGATCCGCGTCCGCGTCTCGCCCGCGGCGCTCCACGCCCCCCACGCCACCGCCGTCAGCGCCGCCGCACCCGCGAAGACCGCCAGCGACGCCGCGATCAGCATCGAGCGGTGCGACCGCGAGACGCGGTTGGTCAGGTGGATCAGGTTCGTCCTCGGGTCCGGCTCGCCGCCGCCGCCCTCCGCGCCCCCGAGCCGGTGCAGCGTGGCGCCGATCGGGTCCGCGTGCACCGCCAGATCCACCGTCGCCCCGGGCCACGCCTTCCCGATCGCCACGCCCAGCGCGCCCGCCGAAAGCCCGTCACCGCTCTCCGAAGGCTCGGGACCGATGCACACGATCCGCGTCGGCACGATCCCCAGCTGCGCCGACCAGCTCAGCCAGTCCGTCGTCAGCCGCGCCACTTCGGAGGCGCTCACGCGAACCTCGGGCCGAGTCTCGCTCCCCTCCGTCAGCAGCCGCATCGAACCGCCCGCCGCCAGCTCGCCCCGGCGCGACCACGACCACACCAGGCGGCCCTCGGGATCAAGCAGCACGACCGCCGTCGCCGGCGCGTTGGTCGCCACCACCCGGTCCGAGCGAACCCCGCCCCCCGACATCGACGCGACCGGGCCCGCCGGGTCCCACGCCGCGCTCATCGCGTGCCACAGCGACACCACCGACCCGACCTCGACGCCGCGCTCGTCCAGCGCGTCGATGAACAGCCGAACCGAAACGTCCGGCACCGCCAGCGCCGCCAGCCGCACACCCGACTCCGTGGTCTCCTCCCCCGCGCCCCGCCGCGCCTTGCGGATCCGCTCGAGCGTCGGCACCGGCGCCGGCAACGCCGCGAGCGCCTGCACGCTCGCCTCTTCGGCCAGCGGCGCGGCCCACGGGCCGGTGTCGCGCGCCGCCGGCGCACTCCCGTCACCCGCCTGCCAGGAACCGCCCTGCGCCAACGCCGCGGCCACCACCGCGGGCTCGCTCGTCGGCGCCGTCAGCCACCGGCACACCGCGCCGTCCACATCCACGCACAGGAACCGGATCGATCCGTTCCCCCCGTGCCGCACACGCTCCGTCACCCACGCGCTGCCCGCGCGGACCGCCGCGACCGCGTCCACCGTCTCCATCGGACGGCCCGTCCACGTGTCATCCGTCCGGTCGCCCACCAGCCGCACCGACGCCAGCCGACCGCCCCGGTCAGATCTCTTCAGATAGCAGATCCGTCCGCTCACGGGTCGACCTCGGGCGATCCGCCGTCCTTCTTCTGCGTCGAGTCGTCCTCCGCCGCGTCCCCCGTGGCGTCGAACTTCGTCGCCTCGTCGCTCCTGCTGTTGGGAATCGGAACGGCCCGCGGGTTCGAACCTCCCCCTTGCATGTCACGCACGACCGGACGCAGACGCGACGCGCGCCCGGGATCGATCCCCCGCTCGCGCAGCCGCGCCATCGCCTCCGCCGAGAGCCCCCGCGCCGGCTGGTTGATCGACGCCGCGTTGACCATCCCCGGATCCTGGTACCCCTCCATCGTGACCGGCGTCACCCATGTCACCAGCGGGCCCGACCGCTCCTCCTTGTACAACTCCCGGTGCCCCGACCCGTCGTCGATCACGATCGAATCGACCTGCACCGACACCAGCGTCGTCGAACCGATCGTCCGCCCCTCCGCCAGCATCCGCTGAGTTCCGTCGACGCTGATCAGCGCCACACGCCGCCGCGAATCGATGATCGAACCAAGGTACCGCCACCCCGGCCCCGTCGTAGGCGCGACGCCCGGCTCGTCCGGCTCCGTTTCTTTGGCCTTCGGCCGGCCCAGGGTCCGCTCCAGCATCTCGGACATCGCCGTCACGTCGTCTCCGCTCAGGGAGACGACCCGGACCACGGGGTCGCCCGCCCCGCCCGCACTCGGATCCGTGATCGGGACCGCCGCCGGCGCCGCCACCGTCACCGGACCGGTCACGCCGGGAATCTCAAACGCCCACAGTGCCCCCGCGCTCAGCACCGCCGCCGCGAACCCCGCCTGCCACATCCGCGCACGCCGTTTCGCCCGAGTTCTGTGCAACATGCCGTGTGCCATCGCCGGACCTCACTTCCGTTCCGAATCCGTGCCCTCATCGTAGTCGATCGGCAGTTCTTCCCACGACAGAAAAGCCCCCAGCGACTGCAGCGACCCGAAGGCGCTCGCCCCGAATCCCTGCGCCCCCAGCGACAGGTACCCGCGAAAACGCCCCACCACTTCCTGCTGGCGTCCCTCGCCCCGCGTCACCTCCGCCGTCAGTCTCCACAGCTCGGGCCCCGCCGACAGCAGCCGGTCCAGCCGCGCTCGCTCCTCCGCCGTCATATTCGCCCGCGACGCCGCGCTCGCCAGGTCCGCGCTCGTCAGCGTCCCCCGGCGACGCGCATCCAGGATCACCCGCGCAAAGCCCTTCGACCCCGCCGGGTTCCCCATGATCCCCGACGCCACCGCCTCCAGAACCTCCGCCGGCGCCGTCGCCGCGCAGATCTTCGCCGGCCCCACCGACCGCAGCCACGACGGGTCCGGACGCCCCTGCGTCCGCTCCATCAACTCGTCCAGAACGATCTGCGCATCCACGCGCTCCTGCCCCGCAAACTGCGACGGAACGCTGTGCACCGAGCCCTGCCCGTCCTCGAGGTACACCCCGACCCTCAGCCCGTCCGACAGGTACAGGTCCAGGATCCGCCCGTCCGGCGCGATCATCCTCTCGATCGGCTGGCCCGACAGCGAGATCGACCACTGACCCAGCACCTCCCGAAGCCCGCGACCGAGATGGTGCCCCCGGTACGACTGCACCTGCCGGTGGACCGTCAGACGCTGAACGCTCGCACGCTCCAGCATCACCGCCGACACCACCGCCACCACCATCGACAGGATGATGACCGTCGGCAACGCGAACCCCGCGCGGCATGGACCTGCCGTCGTCATCGGCCCGGCCTCCCCTCGCGCACCGGCGTCGCCCGCAAACGCCCGGAACCGCCGTCCGACGCTCCGCCATCCGGTTCCGTCGCCGTCCCCGCGACGATTTCTTGCCCGTTCCCCCACCCCACCTCGAACATCCAGTTGACGCTCAGACCCGAACCTGTTGAAAGCTCCAGTTCCACGTACGCCGGAAGGTCCACCGCCCAGATTCCCTCGGCCTCCTTCATCCGCTCCCGGTCGCGGAAGACCGTCCACGAGCACGACGTCAACCCCGAGATCAGCGGCACCGCGCTCACGTCGTCCGTCGGATCAACGCCTCGCGGATCAAACCCGTTCGCCGCCTCGGGCAGCGGCAGCGGCCGCCACCACAGCGTCCAGCCGCCCTCGTCCTCGACCCGCGCCCCCGGCGCCCGGCGCGTCGCCCCGTCGGGACGAAGCTCCAGCACGCTCCGCATCGGCGCCGCCATCGGCCACGACGCCGACCCGGGCGCCGAACGCTCCGCCTCCGCCTGCTCCGACGCCTGCGCCACGGTCGGGTCGAGCGCCGACACGAACCCCGGCGGCACCGGCGCCCGCGCCGTCACCATCTCGAACCGCTGCGGCGACAGGATCTCGGCCCCGCCAGCGCCCGCCCCGGCGATCTGCGCCAGCCGCACCTGCCGCTGGATCAGCGCCGACTCATCGGGCTTCAGCGAGAAACGCGCCGGCGGCAGCGGCCGGCTCGATTCCCTGTTGGCCCCCGCCGTCGATTGCGGCTCGGTCGACATCAGCAGCGAGTCCAGCAGCCGCGCGACCACGACCCGTGTCCGCGCCAGGTCCGCGCTGTGCCGGAACCGGCGCTCCATCCGCACATTGGACGCCTCCAGCGTCGAGAACATCGACACGCACACCAGCACGACCATCGAGCCGATCACCGCCGCCATCACGGTCTCGAGCACCGTGAAGCCGCGACCGGGCCCTGTCGAGCGCGTCACGATCACCTCGGCCTCCCCGACGGCGTCCCCGACGGACGCGCGCCCGCCCCGCCCTCGCCGCGGAACCCCATCAGCCGCTGCATCATCTGCTCCAGCCGCTGCGGGTCCTGGATCATGTTCTCGCCCGAGTCCGGGTTGCGCGTGAAGTAGAACGGGTCGTACACCCGCGTCACCGTCGCGATCGGCACGCCCGTCTCCGGACGCACCGCGCCGCCCGATCGCTCGCTCAGCCAGACCCGCACCGACACCTCCATGAACCGGTCCAGCGGCAGCTGGCTCGGACGCGCCGGGTCCCGACCGTCGGGCACCGATTCGATCAGCGTCACCGGACCGTCCCTGTGGTCCCACCGGAACGTGTTGATCCCGTACTCCAGCGGCAGCGACGAGTTCGGCAGCGCGTTCGGATCGTCCAGGTACTGCAGCACCAGCCGGTTGGCCAGCTCCGACGCCCCCAGCCGCTGCTGCTCGCGCACCTGCGCCGCCACCAGGTAGCTCAGCAGCCCGAACATCGCCGACGTCACGACCCCCAGCAGGGTCACCGCCGCCACCGTCTCCAGGATCGTCAGACCCCGCCGAACCGGATTGGCCCGGCCCCCGTTCACCGGTTCATCGTCCAGACGTTGATGTCGTCCTCGGTCCCCATCTGCCCGTCCTCGCCCGAGCTGATCAGGTCGAACGGCCGCTCCTGATTCCCCGTCGGCAGGTAATAGAACTCCCGCTTCCACGCGTCCGTCAGCTTCGTCGCGTCCAGGTACTTCGCCGTCCCCAGCACCATCAGCGTCGCCGGGTACGTCCCCGGGTTGTCCAGGTTGTAGTTGACCAGCGCGTCCTTGATCTTCCCCATGCTCGCGATCGTCGCCTTCTTGTTCGCGCGACCGCTCACCCCCACGATGTTCCACGCCGCCACCGCCGCCAGCACCCCGATGATCGCGAGCACCAGCATCAGCTCCAGCAGCGAGAAGCCCGCCCGCCGTCGATTCGTCGCCATGTCGTCGTCCCTTCCTTTGCCCGTCAGATCGCCTGTTGCGTCAAGGTGATCAGCGGGATCATGATCGCCAGCAGCATCGAGCCGACCACCGCGAACAACGCGACGATCAACGCCGGCTCCAGCACGTTCAGCAGCAGCTCCGCGCGCTCGTCCACCTCGTCCGTCATGTCCCGCGCCAACCCGTCGAACACCTGCTCCATGTCCCCCGAACGCTCCGCCGCGATCAGCAGCCTCCGCGTCGGCAGCGGCAGCGCCTGCACGTCCTCGATCAGGTTCCGCAGCACCCCGCCCTCGATCAGCCGCGAACGCAAGGTCGTCAGCTGGCGCTTCAGCGCCGGCAGCCCGATCGCCTCGTTCGCCACGCCCATCGCGTCCGCCAGCGGAACGCCCGAACGCGTCATCGCCGCCATCACCGAGAAGAACCGCGCCGACTCCGCCGCCAGGATCACGTCCCGCACCAGCGGGGCCCGGCGCGCCAGCCGCGCCGCCGCCGCCAGCACCCCCCGGCGCAGCACGATCGCCGCGATCGCCGCCGCCCCCACCGCGAACGACACGACCACGATGTTCTCACGCAGGAACGTCCCCACCGCGATCAGCACCCGCGTGTACCACGGCAGGTCCACGCCCAGCTTCGACAGCGCGCCCCCGATCATCGGCACGATCACCGTCAGCATCAGCGACATCAGCGCCACGCTGATCGCCAACACCACCGCCGGGTACACCATCAGCCGCAGCGTCTTGCTCGCCACGCGGAGCTGACGCTCCGCCGTCGACGCCAGCTGACGCGCCGCACCCGCAAGGTCGCCCGTCCGCTCCGCCGCCCGGTACACCGCCACCGTCACGCGATCAAACACCCCGACCCTCAGGCACGCATCCGAAAAGCTCGATCCCGCCCCCACCAGCTCCCGCATCCGCGCCACGATCGGCCGCGCCGCCGGGCCCACCGCCTCCTCCGTCACCTCGAGCGCCTCCACCAGCGGCACGCCGCGGCTCAGCAGGTGGTCGAGCTGGCTGTTGAGCTCCGCATTGTCCTTCAGCTTCAGCTTCCGCTCCCGCGCCGCCCACCCCGGCAACGGGTACGACCGCAGCAGCAGCAGCCGCTCCCGCCTCAGCACCTCCGCCAGCGCCCGCCGGTCCCGGGCCTGACGGACCCCGAGCGTCCGCCCGCCCGCGGCCTTGGCCGCCACGAACACGAAGGAACCGGGCTGTCCGCGCAGTGCGCTCACGGGAACAATCCTATCGACCCTTCCGGGCGCATTCCGATCACGATGGACCCGCGCGGGCCCCATCCTTATCTTGTTGACGCTCCTCCCGCCCCCGTTCGGCCCGCCCGAAGGATCACCGCCAGATCCCGGTTCCCGGACGCCCCGACCGGAGGGGTGCGCCGCCCCGCTTTGACCTACAGTCTGCCGCATGACGACCGTCCAAAGACCCCGGCCCGTCGAGGTACCCGCGACCCAGACCATGCGATGCCTCTACAAACACCACGCCGCCGAAGGGCTCGCCTTTGACGCCAACCGACCCAGGCCCGTCCCGGGACCGCGCGACGTCCTGATCCGCGTCAAAAAGGTCGGCATCTGCGGCACCGACCGGCACATCTGGGAGTGGGACCAGTGGGCCGCCGGACGCATCCCCGTCGGCATCGTCA
>CAZMPE010000125.1:0-4800 GCA_964567955.1 uncultured Phycisphaeraceae bacterium
GGTCTACAGCGAGCCGCCGATCACACCCCGCATCGTCGCGCGATACGCCGACACGCTCATGGGCCCGTGGTCCGAGCCCGTCCTGCTCTACACCTGCCCCGAGCCCGCGACCGATCCGCGGATCATGACGTACTCGGCCAAGGCGCACCCGGAACTCTCCGGCCCCGGCGACTTGCTCGTCACCTACTGCGTGAACTCGACCGACTTCTGGCACGCCGCGGCGAACGCGGACCTGTACCGACCGCGTTTCGTGCGGATCGACTGGCGGGGCGTGTTCACGGCGCCTGAAGTTGAACAAGTACCCTGACCCGGTGCGCGCGGGATGCCCGATCACTCCGCCGTCGCGAGGCGGCAGAACATCTCGATCCCCGTCGGCATCGCGTCGTCGTTGAAGTCAAAGTCCGGCTGGTGCAGCGTCGGGTACGCCGGCGCGCCCCCGGGCCGCAGACCGAGAAAGAAGAAACACGCGGGGACGTGCCGCCCGTAATAGCTGAAGTCCTCCGCCCCCATCGTCGCCTGGTCGAGCGTCGCCACACGCTCCGGGCCCAGCGCGTCCCGCGCGGCGGCGAAGAACCGCTCCGTCAGCGGGCCGTCGTTGACGGTGGTGGGGTAGCCCTCTTCCCAGTTGATCTCCGCCTTGCACCCGAGGCCCGACGCGACCCCCTCGACCACCTGGAACAGCCGCTGTTTGGTCGCGGCGCGAACCTCTGTCCGCAGCGCCCGCACGGTCGCCTCGAGGCGCACCGTCTGCGGGATGATGTTGCTCGCCGTCCCGCCCTGGATCACGCCCACCGTCACCACCACCGCGTCCTGCGGGCTCGTGTTGCGCGAGGCGATGGTCTGCAGCGCGGTCACGACGTGCGCGGCACAGACGATCGGGTCGTTCCCCAGGTGCGGGTACGCCCCGTGCGCCTGCGTGCCGCGGATCGTGATCACGACTTCATCGGTCGACGCCATGAGCGGTCCCGGTCGCGTCGCGACGATGCCGAGGTCGATCTGCGGCCAGCCGTGCAGGCCGAAGATGCGTCCGACGGGCGGGCCCACTCCGCCGCCCTTGGCGCCGAGGAGCGCTCCCTCGTCGCAGAGTCGTTCGGCCCCCGCGCCGCCCTCCTCGGCGGGCTGGAAGACGAACGTGACGGGGTTGGGCCGGCGGTCGAGTTTCGAGAGGACGCGGGCCGCGCCGAGCAGCATCGTCGTGTGCCCGTCGTGCCCGCAGGCGTGCATGACGCCGGCGGTGGCGGAGGCGTACGGCTTGCCGGTCTGCTCGGTGATGGGCAGCGCATCCATGTCGGCCCGCAGGGCGACGGAGGGCCGGTCGCGGTTCTTCGCGTCGGTGGCGGGCAGGTGGGCGACGACGCCGGTCGTGCCCAGGCCGGTCTTCATCTCGATGCCGAGGGCGGCGAGTTCGCGCTGCACGACGCCGCTGGTCCGGCGCTCCTGGTAGAACAGCTCCGGGTGCCGGTGCAGGTCGTGCCGGATGGCGGTGAGCGCCGGCAACTCCGCCTGGATGAGTGTCCGGATGCGGTCGTTGGACATGGCGGAAGAATAGGAGCCCTCAGTTACCCAGCGCTTCGGCGCAGATCGCCATCGCACGGGGAATCGCCCGGTACACGGCCTCAAGATCGACCGCCCGCGATTCCGGGATCGCGTACCGCTCGAACTCGGCGCGGAGCCCCGGTCGGATCGGCGCATTGTGCGAATCGCTGGCGGCGAGGAGGCGCTCGGTCTTCTCGCTCAGGATGAAGTCGATCAAAGCCGCGGCCTCGGTACGTCGCGTCGCGCCCCTGACCATCGCGACCGTGTTCGGGATCGCCATCGGCCCTGGGCTTGGCAGGCCGTCGCCGCCCTCCGACACTTCCTCAAAGACGAGCCCGACCGGCCAGCCCTCGCGCTCGCCCGCGTACACGTCGTCCGTGTCCGTCAGCCCGACGTCGATCTCGCCGTACGCCACTCCCCGTACCACCGCCGAGTTGCCGTCGTACAGGCGGACACCGTTGGCCTTCAGGCCTTCGAGCCATGCCCGGAATCCGTCCTCGCCCCACGCCGCCAGCAGCCGGCCCATCTGGCCGCGGGTCGTGCCGAAGGCCGGGCGCGCCATCCCGATCCGGCCCTTCCACTTCGGGTCGGTCAGTTCGCCGAGCCGTCGCGGCGGATCGGTTACGCGGGTGGTGTTGTGCACGATCACCCGGGCCCGGAACGCGAACGAGTAGAACATCCCGTTCGTGCCGCGCAATCCCGCCGGCCACGATCCGCCGAAGTCCGCTTCCGCCTTGCTGGTGTACGGCTCGAGCAGCCCCTCCTCGGCCAGTTTCATCGTGCCGAAGGGCTCGCTCGACCACCAGACGTCGGCCCGCGGCCTCGCCCGCTCGGCGATGACGCGCTGGACAAGGCCCGTTGTCTTGGTCGCCTCCGTATCGCCGACGACGAGCACCCGGACCCCCGATTCGGCCTCGAACGCCGCGACGACCTCGCGCAGGAGCGCATCATCGACGCTGCTGTAGAGCGTGACGTGCGGCTTGGCGCCCTGGCGGCCGCATGCGCCGAGCGCGGCCACGATCACCAACAAGAAAGCCCACGCACTCGCGTGGGCTCTGTTCGTTCGCGGGATCCGACGATCCGTCACTTGCCGTCCTTCTCGGGTTCGGCCGGTGTCTCGGCGGGCGCGGCCTTGGTGCGGGCCTGGAGCCTGCCGAAGTAGGTCTTGACCGCGTCGTGGTACTCGCGCGGCACCTGCATCGTCTCGAGGGCCTCGGTGGCCGTGCGGGTGCTGACCTCGACCGCCGCGGAGAACTCCGCGACCGACTCGCCCCGCACCTGCTCGCCCTGGACGAGGCGCGAGCCGACGATCGGCCCGTTGAGCATCTTCGACTGGGCCATCTTCTTCTCGAGCTGCGTCGCCGCGTCCTGCGAGTCGCCGCCGCCGCCCTCGCCGATCCCCGGCCCGCCGGAGCCCTTGCCCTTCTTGCGCGTGTCGCCGGCCGACCAGGGCTTGCTCAGCGCGATGTCGCTCATGCACTCGCCGTCGCCTTCGCACATGCCGCGCCCCAGCTTGGCGAGCTGGCCGGCGCACTCCTTCATCGCGGCGTCGAGGCCCTCCATCTCTTCGCTCATCATCTCCATCTCGCTGAGCATCCCGGACATGCCCTCCATGCCCTGCATGCCCTCGGCGCTCATGCCCTTGCTGCCCATGCCCTTGGACATCTTGCCGAGCTGGCCGGCCATGCCCTCGCACTGCTTGTTCGCCTCGGACGCGGCCTTGGCCGCCTCCATCAGCTGCTTCTTCTGCTCGTCGGTCAGGCTCTCCATCTTCTCGAGCGCTTCCTGCAGCTTCTGCGGATCGGCCGCGAGCTTCGCCGCCTGTTCCTTGCTCAGTCCCGCCTGCTCGAGCTTCTTCTCAAGGTCCTTGCGATCCTCGGCGAGCTTCTGGAGCTGCTCGGCCAGCTTCGCCATCTGCTCCTTGAGTTGTTCTTTCTGCTGGTCGGACAGGCTGTTGTCACCGAGCTTCTTCGACAGCTCTTCGAGCTTCTCCTGCGCCTGCTGGAAGTTCCCCTGCGCCAGCGACTTGCTCAGCTCGTCGAGCGGGCCCGGCCCGGGCTGCTTGAGCTTCTTGAGCTGCTCCTTGATCGCTTCCATCTTCGCGGCCTTCTCGCCGCTCTTCATCTCGCTCAGCTTCTCGTTCAGGCTCGTCAGTCGCTTGATCGCCGCGCGCTTGATCTCGTCGGGCGACTGCGGCTCCAACTGGTCCGTCTTGTCGCCGTCGGCCTTCTCCGCGCTCTTCAGGTCCACGTTCGCCTTCTTGAGCAGCTCGTCGAGCTTCTTCTCCTCGCTCTTCACCTCGGCGCTGACCTTCTGGATCTCCTGGCGCAGCTGATCCGCCTGCTGACGCTCCTCAAAGAGGCCGAGCACGTCGATCCGCGGGAAAGCGAACCAGACGATCGCCAGCGAGAGGCCGAGCGCCAGAGGCACCGGCCAGAACCGCGGCGGCTCGATGGGGATCGCTTCGCGCACGCGCACCTTCGTCGCCCGGTCGCGGGCCGTCTCGACGACGGCTCTGGACCACGGGCTGTCGTCACGCTCCACGCACAGCGCCGTCGAGAGCGACTCGCGCAGTTCCGCCCGCTCATCCAGTTCGCGCGCCACCGCCACGCCGCGCGCCCGGCGCGCCGCGCTCCAGACCAGGCCGCCCAGGGCCGCCGCGCCCGCCGCGATGCCCGCCGCGCTCCACCACGTGCCCGCGCTCAGGTGCAGTCCGAAGACCTGCTGCACCAGGCGCAGGACGATCAGCGCCGCCACGCCGGCCGAGGCCGCCACCGTCAGCGTGCGGACCAGGTCCAGCAGGAACAGCCGCCACGCCGCGGACCTCAGAACTCGCTTGATCTCTTGCATCGCCGGCCTCCGGCGCGGGGACACCGCGCGAGGGATCGTGACCCGTTCATTCTACGTTCCGGGGCCCCTTGAGTTGCCCGGGAGTTACAAACCCGTGATGATGCGCCACGGAGCCTTGTTCCGAACCGCACAATGGATCTTGCCCGACTTCTCACCGGCCCCGACCCCGCCAACGTCCAGGCGGCCTTTGACTATCAATATCGGCACGACGCGATCGGGCATCGCCTGCATGTCCTCGCCGCGTTGATCTGGTGCTTCTTTCTGGCCTGGCCGACCACGTACGTCGAGGTCGCGGCGGCCCCGTTGTTCGTGTACGGTTTGGTCCGTACGCTCAACACCCGCCGCACCTGGCCGGCGTTCTGGCTCCAGCCGCTGGTCCTGTTGTTGTGCGTCTGGATCGTGTGGCAGTCGATC
>CAZMPE010000125.1:4810-7260 GCA_964567955.1 uncultured Phycisphaeraceae bacterium
TCGATCACGCTCCTCTGGTCGGCGGACGTCGGCGAAGGCCTGGACGAGATCGGCAAACTCCGTTTCCTCGGCGTGGCGTGGATGCTCTGGCCGGTGATGGACCGGCGCTCCTGGCTGATCGCGGCGATCATGGCGGGGTTCATCGCGGGCAACGCCGCGCAGTTCGCGCACTGGATCGGGCATGAGTCGGGCATCGCCTGGCTCGAGTGGCGCCGGCCCGAGGGCGAGATCCGGTTCAGCGGCTGGTGGGACCCGGCGGTCGGCGGCTCGCTGCTCGTGGGCGCGCTCGGCCTGCACCTGCCCCTCGCGCTCATGGGGCGCGCCCGCCTCCGCATCATCGGTGTCGCCGGCGCCGCCGTCACGCTGCTCGGCATTCTCGCTACCGGCACGCGCGGCGCGTGGCTCGCGGCGGGTGCGCTCCTCGTTTTTGTCGCGGCGGTCGCCATCGTCCGGCGCGTTCGAGCGCGTGCCGCTCCCGTCCGTCCTCGTTCGATCCTGATCGGTGTGGTCGTGGTCGCGATCATCGGCGCCGCGGCCTGGCTCACGGTGGGGGATGCGATCGCCCGACGCGCGGCGGAGACCCGCGACGAGATCGGGGCGGCGTTCAAGGGGGACTACTCGTCGTACACCGGTCAGCGCGTGCTGATGGCGCGATGGGCCGTCCAGGCGGTACGGGCCGCGCCGCTGCACGGCCTCGGCGCGGGCGGGTACGGAGCGTGGGCCGAAGAGCGTGCACGGGCGGACGAGTTCGAGGTGCGCGCCGACTGGCGATACCCGCACGCCCACAACGCGCTCCTGCACATCGCGGCGACCTCCGGACTCATCGGCCTGCTGATCGCCGGCGCGGTTGTTGTCGTCGCGCTCCGCGGCTCGTTTCATCGCGATCAGCTGGCGCCCGGCGGGATGGGCTCGGTGCAGGCGGGGCCGGCCTTCGCGCTCTGCGGATTGCTCCTCGTCAGCGCGTTCGACACCGTGCACGTCAACGCCCAGACCGCCGCGATGCTCATGACCCTCTGCGCTCTGTCCCTGCTCCCACGCCCCGCGCCGCCGCCCTCGCGAGACACCGGCCCCGGTCCCGCCATACAACAATGAATGCCGCCGCGCAACGAAGGGACCTCATGAGCCGCGCTCCCCGATCGATCTTGCTCACCGTGACCGCGATGCTCGCGAACACCGTCAGCGCCGATCCGCCCGGTTCGCCCGCCGAGCACGTCGATCAAGGGCGGCTCATGACCTCGCTCCGTTCGCTCCCGACGCAGCGATGCGCCAGGGGCGACGCCGCGCACATCGAGGGTCTCATCGAAACCGAGCGGCTGCTGGTCGAGCGGCTGACGGCGCTCGGCTACGAGCCGGTTCTTCAGGACCTGCCCTGGACCATCCGGCGCGAGGCCGCGTCGCGCAAGCAGGAGATCGCCCCCGATCGCGAGCCCTTCGCCGATCACACCTGGCACAACATAATCGTCGACCTGCCGGGGCGGGACCTCGCCGCCGAGACGCTCGTCCTCGGCGCGCACTTCGACGCCGTCGACGGCACGCCGGGCGCCGACGACAACGGCACCGGCACCGCCGCGCTCCTCGAGATTGCCGCCGTGCTCAAGGACCGCCCGATGCGGCGCACGGTCCGGATGATCTTCTTCAACCACGAGGAGTTCGGGTACTTCGGCGCGATCCACTACGTGCGCCAGCTCAAGCCGCGCCTGGACGCCGGCGAAGAGAAGGTCATCGGGATGGTCAGCCTGGAGATGCTCGGCTACTTCACCGACGAACCGGGAAGCCAGCGTTCCCCGATCCCCGCGATCGAGGGCGTCTTCGAGCCGCCGACGGTGGGGGATTTCATCGCCATCGCCTCGACCCGCGGGCACGCCGATTTCATCCACCGCCTCGACCAGGAGATGCGCCGCGCCGCCCCGGGCCTCAAGGTCGTCGCCCCCGACTTCATCCCCGACCTTCCCCTCGCACCCCCGGATCTGCTCCGGTCCGACCACACGCCCTTCCTCTTCGTCGGAATCCCCGCGGTCATGCTCACCGACACCTCGAACTTCCGGAATCCGAACTATCACCGCCCGACAGACACGGTTGAGACTCTCGACGAGGCGAGGTTCGCCCAGGTGGTGCGTGCGGTCGCGGGCGCGGCGTACGCCATCGCCGAGCCGGCCGCCGATCAACCCGCGCCGGAATGACAAACCCGCGGGATGGCCCGCGGGCAGGGTCAGTTCGGGTTCGATGTCGTCGGGTCAGGCGAGAAGGTCGAGGTCGTCGGCGAGTTGCTCGATCGCGGCGTCAAGCCGATCGCTGGACTCGTAGGACCCGTCCTCGATCTGCCGGCGGACGTGATCGACGAGTTCGCTCCGCATCTCGGGGAGCGCGGCGAGTTTGCCAAGGAAGCGGGCACGGTCCGATAGCTCGACGCGATCGGACGGACGCTGATGTTGCGTGTCCGCACCGCGCCG
>CAZMPE010000126.1:0-7242 GCA_964567955.1 uncultured Phycisphaeraceae bacterium
CTCGTCCGAGATGATGATGTCCCCCGCCTCGCACAGGGTCGGAAAGACCGCCTCGTTCGCGTTCCAGCACGAGACGAACGTGTAGCTCGCCTCCGTCCCCATGTACCGCGCGATCCGCTCCTCCAGCCGCTCGTGCGCCGTGAACGTCCCGCAGATGAACCGCACGCTCGCCGTCCCCGCCCCAAACTCCCGCAGCCCCCTCAGCCCCGCCTCCACCACCTCCGGGTGGTTCGCCAGCCCGAGGGAGTTGTTCGAGCAGAAGCACAGGCACTCGCCGTACCCGCGCACGCGAACCGTCGCGTCCATCGGGCCATCGAGCATCTGCAGGTGCTTGTACTGACCGCCGTCCCGAAGGCCGGCGAGCGTCGCGTCGGTCCGAATGTCGAATGCGGTCGGCATGGCGGCCGATTGTATCGAGGTGAAACCCCGCACCCGATGATCCGGTACGCTCCCCGCCGCGGAGCCCGAACGTGCCCGACCCGTCAAAACCCCCAAACCCCCCCGAACGCCGACGCGATGAGCTCCTCATCCTCGCCATCAACGGCGGCGAGCACGGCGCGTTCGAGTCCCTCTACCGCCGCCACCGCGACTGGGTCCTCCGCGTCGCCCTGCGATTCTGCCCCGACCGGCACGCCGCGCTCGACGTCCTGCAGGAGACCTTCCTCTACCTCGTCCGCAAGCTGCCCACGCTCAAGCTCACCGGCAAGCTGACGACCTTTCTCTACCCCGCCGTCAAAAACCTCGCCATCGAGGCCGACCGCAAACGCCGGCGGGCCGCGAGCGCCACGCCCCCCGCCGAGACCCCCGTCGAATCGCTCCATCTCTCCGACGACGCCCGCGCCGGCCTCGCCGCTGCCGTCGCCGCGCTCCCCGACCCGCAGCGCGAGGTCCTCCTCATGCGGATCGTCGACGGCATGTCCCTCGCCGAGATCGCCCTGGCCCTGGCCGTGCCCGAGGGCACCGTCAAGTCACGCCTCCATTACGCCCTCTCGGCCCTGCGGGACGACCCCCGCACAGGGCACTACTACGGCACATGACACGCGGCCCCGGTGGTATAGGCCTCCGGCCTGTCCGAACGACCGTTGACGCCCATTTGCTCCTCCCTTGAACCTTTCGCGCTCCCGCGCACTCCACAGGTAGACCCATGCCCGACACCCTCCCACCCGACGAGCCCTTCCTCCTCATCCCGCCCGGATTGGCGGACGACCTGCGGGCGCTGCACGAGCCCAAAGAAGGCATCGAGCCCATCGTCGACAGCATGGTCCTCGTCTCTGTCGCACAGCAGCGCGAACGCGAGGCCGTCCGGCAGAGGTCCCGCGAACGCATCCAGCGATTCGCGATGATCGCGGCGGGGATCGCGATCTTCTTCATGGCCGCGCGATTCATGACGCGCCCGCGCCCGGTCACGCCCGGCGCGCCCGCCCAGACCGTCGCCTCACGCGACTTCGACGGCAACGGACGCGTGGACATCGTCGACGCCCTGCGCCTGGCGCAATCCATCGAGTCAACGACGCCGCCCACGAAACGCTGGGATCTGAACGGCGACGGCTCGGTCAACCGCGCGGACGCCAACACCATCGCCATCGAGGCCGTCCGCCTGCCCGCGTCGGAGGGCACATCATGAAGTCGCCGACCCTCCGCCTCGTGATCCTCGCGCTCGCCCTCATGGCCGCCCTCGCCCTCGGGCCCCAGCCCGTCCGCTTCTCCTACGTCGACGTCTACGTCGATTCCGGCGACCGGCCCCTCGCGGCGTACCAGGTCGATATCGCCGCGACATCCGGCAACGTGCGCCTCGTCGGCCTCGAGGGCGGCGACCCCGGCCCCTTCGCCGTCATGCCCTATTACGACCCCCGCGCGTTGCACGAAGATCGCGGCCGCGACCGCATCATCATCGGCTCGTTCGACACCGCCGCGGCGGTCCCCACGGGCAAGACCCGCGTCGCCCGCCTGCACGTCCAGATCACCGGCGACCGGCCCCCCGAATACCGCGTGACGCTCGTCACCGCCGCCACCATCAGCGGCCAGACGATCAACGCCACGCCATCGATCACGCAAGGAGACGACAAGTGAAGAAGGCCACCCTCTTCTCACTCGCAATGTGCCTGCTGGCCGTGTCACTCATGCTCCTGCACACGGGGTGTGGGTCGCAGCAAAGGGACAACATGTACGACGGAGCACGCGCCCGGGCGGAGCGCGAAAACGATTTGGCCAATGCTCCCGCGGCCAGCGAGCCGCGTCCCTGGTCGCCGATCGGCCTCGAGCAACGCGGACTGGGACTTCCCACGGAGCCGCCCTCGGTGCGCCTGCTGAATGTCCGTCCCGGTGAGAGCGACATGGGCGCACAGGCGCCCCGGACTTGGTCAACCCTTGGCGGCACCGGCGACGACGCGAGATTCCGCGAGATTCCTTCCATCGCCCTCCAGAGCACGTTGCAAGCCGGACAGGGCGGCGGGTCGTCGCCGTTCGCCGATCCGACCGCTGTCAACATCGGCGGCGCCTACGTCGTGGACCCCGCCTCCCGCCCGAACGCCACGCCACCGCTGGCGCGCATCCCGGCGCCGCCCGGCGTTGTCGCGCCGGCGGAGCACGCGCCGCCCCAGCCCGGCCAGATCCAGTTCGTCCTCCGACCCGGCGAGGAACTCCTCGTCATCGAACGCCGCACCGAGGCCGCCGCGCGGCCCTCCGACGACAGGCCCGGCACCGGCGCTCTGATCGTCGTGGATCAGCCGCCGGTCAACTTCAAGTTCCCCGAAGCCATCAACTTCTTTATCCCCGTCCCCGTCCCCCTCCGCCACACCGACGTCGACGCCCGCATCGACGGCTACGTCTCCACCGTCCGCGTCACCCAGCAGTTCGAGAATCCCTTCAACAACACCATCGAGGCCGTCTACGTCTTCCCCCTCCCCGACGACGCCGCCGTCAGCGACTTCGTCATGACCATCGGCCAGCGCCGCATCCGCGGCGTCATCCGCGAGCGCGAAGAGGCCGCCCGGATCTACAACGACGCCCGCCGCCAGGGCCACGCCGCCGCGCTCCTCACCCAGGATCGCCCCAACATCTTCACCCAGCGCGTCGCGAACATCGAGCCCGGCAAGTCGATCGACGTCGAGATCACGTACTTCAACACCCTCGCCTACCTCGACGGTTACTACGAGTGGGTCTTCCCCATGGTCGTCGGCCCGCGCTTCAACCCGCCCTGGTCGCAGGGCCAGCGCTTCACCGACGGCGTCGGCGCCGTCGAACGCGGCGCCCTCGGCGCCAGCGCCCAGGCCACCGAGATCCAATACCTCCGCCCCTACGAACGCAGCGGGCACGACGTCTCCCTGCGACTCGCCATCAACGCCGGCGTCCCCATCGAATCCATCGACAGCCGCTCGCACCAGATCAACGTCCGCTCCACCCGCGACACGCCCCACCTCGCCGAAATCTCCCTCAGCTCCCTCGACGCCATCCCCAACAAGGACTTCGTCCTCCGCTTCAAGGTCGCCGGCAACGCCACCAAGTCCGCCATGCTCACGCAGGTCGATCACCGCGGCGGGTTCTTCTCCCTCATGCTCGTCCCGCCCGCCGACCTCCAGTACGTCCAGCGCGCCCCCGTCGAAATGGTCTTCGTCGTCGACTGCTCCGGCAGCATGAACGGCGAGCCCATCGCCCAGGCCATCCGCGCCGTCGAGCACGGCCTCCGCATGCTCGACGAACGCGACACCTTCCAGATCATCAACTTCGCCGAATCCGCCAGCACCCTCGGCCCCGACCCCATCCCCGCGACGTGGGAGAACGTCCGCCGCGGCCTCGCCTACGCCGCGAGTCTCCGCTCCGCCGGCGGCACGATGATGATCAACGGCATCAACGCCTCTCTCGGCTTCAGGCACGACCGCGCCCGCGACCGCTACGTCGTCTTCCTCACCGACGGCTACATCGGCAACGAGGACGAGATCCTCGCCGCGATCAAGCGCAACCTCGGCGATTCCCGCATCTTCTCCTTCGGCCTCGGCTCGTCGCCCAACCGCCACCTCATGCACGAGATGGCCGCGCACGGCCAGGGCATCGCGACCTTCGTCGGCCTCGGCGACGACGCCGCGCAGGTCATGGGAATGTTCATGGAGCGCGTCAGCCACCCGGCGATGACGCGCCTCGAGATCGACTGGGGCGGTCTCGATGTCGACGACATCAGCCCCGCCCGCCTCCCCGACCTCTTCGTCGGACGCCCCGTCCTCATCACCGGCCGCGTCAAGGGCGCCGGGGCGACGACGGTGAAGATCACCGGCCGCATGGGCCCCCGCGGCGAGCGGATCCCCATCCTCGTGCCCGTCACGATCGGCGAGGACGCGGGCGCAACCCGTGGCTCCCTCGGCGCCGTCTGGGCCCGTCAGCAGATCACGACCCTCTCTCGCCTCGCCGTCGGCAACGACGCGCCCGCCTACGAGCGCCGCATCACCCGCACCGCCCTCGACTTCAATCTCATGTCCGCCTTCACCAGCTTCGTCGCGGTCGATTCCCTCACCCGCACCGCCGGCGGCCCCGGCACAACGGTCGATGTGCCCGTCCCCGTCCCCGACGGCGTGAACTACGGCACAACAGTGCAGGAGCGCCAGCGTACCCACCGCCTCCCCGGCGACGACGGGCCGCACTGAAGTGCCACCGAGGACGGCCCTCCGGCCGTCCTCGGTGCGTTGAACTCACGAGTTGGGGACGCGCGCCCTCACCGCCGCCGACGCGCCGCCAACGCCAGACCCGCCACCAGCAGCGCCAGCGTCCCCGGCGCCGGGATCAGGTAGAAATTGTCCGGACCGTCCGCGGTCATCGTCACCGGGCTGCCCTGCGGAACCAGCATCCCGATCCGGGCGCCCGGGTCGCCGAAGAACGCCGCGGCCTGCGCAGCGGTCAGCGTCACGTCAAAGCGATAGCCCGCCCCGCCCGTTCCCTGGTTCACCGGCGCCAGCACCATCGGCCCCGTCCACGTCCCGTCGAACAGAACGTTGTCCGAAGAGTCATAGAAACGCATCGTGAAGGTCTGCAGCGTCACGCTGGGCGACACCCCCGGGTCGTTGATGTTGAACACCACGCCGAGGTTGGAGGCGAAGACGTTCGCCGCCGCCATCTCGGCCACGGTCCGCGTGCTGCTCTGGTTGGTCGCATCGCCGGCCAGAACATCGACGCCGCCGGCACGCAACACGGACCCCCACTCGCTCGGCGTGTTCTGCAACGACAGCACGTTCAGCACGTTGCCGAAACCGGTACCCGTGTCATCAAACGGCCCGACGAAACTGATCCCCACGCCCAGGGCCGGGGCCGGGGCCGACAGGGCACACAGTGCCCCCCCAATGGAAAGGATGCATCGTGTCATGTCTTTCTCCTCAGGGACGCGTGTCCGCACCCCATGAGGAGACCGTAACAAAGATGCCAAAACGGTCAAGCCCCGAATCCCGCATTTTCGGATTTCTCAGATTGGCGACACAAATGTGGTTTTTACGGCCGCGCGAGCCCCGCGGTACACGCCGAAGTGCAGCACCGGACTTCATGCTCCGGATGCGGCTAACGCTGACATCCCACCGCGAACTTCGACATGAAACACCCGAAATCCGCGAGGTCGAACAGGGCATCGCCGTTGCAGTCCGCGTACGGATGCTGCTGCACGAACCGGTTCTGGAAGCACCCGAAATCCGCGAGATTCAGCATCGGCTGCCCGCCCGCCGTAAAGTCGCCGTTGCAGTTCGCGTAGCACTGGTTCGTCACGACCAGCGTCAGCCGCGCCGGCTGACCGGATTCCTTGCTGCGATAGTCCGACATCCCCGTCGCCCCCGACGTGATCGCGAAACTCCGCTGCGGCCCGACGCCCCCGTTCACCGAAGCCGTGACATCCGCCGAGAACGTCCCGTCCTTCGACACCTGCGGCAGGCTCGAAACAACCCCGCCGATCGCCGGCGCGTTGTCCCACGTGATCGTCGATTCCGTCCACGCGTTGCCCGCCACCTGGTTGGCGATCCCGCCCCCGTTGCCCCCGACCCGCAGACCCAGCTTCGCAAACCGCACCGGCAGCGCCGCCGCGCCGAGATGGAATCCCAGGTACGCGTTCGTCGGCGTCGCGCCCCCCTGCGCATTCACGATCGTCGCCGACCCGAAGTTGCTCGCCGGCTGCGCCGCACGCACGTGCGCATCATGCAGCACGTCGATCGACACGATCGCCGAACCCGGGGTCGCCGGCCACCACCCCTGCGCCGTCGGCGCCGACGCGAAGAACGCCGAAAGCATGTCCCCCACCTTCTGCTCCCCGCTCGGCGCCGGGTGCGTCCCGTCGCCCTCGAAGTCCGACGGCACCCAGATCAACCCGTCGCTCCGCGGCGTCGTCCCGTCCGCCCACAGGTACGGCCCCCACAGCAGCACCGGCGACCGCACCGCCCCCGGCAACTGCCCGTAGTTCAGCAGCGGATCACCGTTGATCTGGTCCTCGATCAGCCACTTGACGCTGAACGCGGATTGATACGCCTGCGGCTCCGGGTTCAGCGTCCCCGTCGCGTTCCCGGCGTAGATGCGGCTCGACAGGTACGCCAGACGCAGGTTCGGGAACTTGTCGTGAAGATTGTTCGCGATCGAACGAATGTTGTCGCGCAGCTGCTGGGCGTGGATCGGGAAGTTGTTCGGCGGACCGGCATTCGCCTGTTTGATCCAAGCGACCTGCACCTGCGCGCCCGTCACCCCCATCGCCGCCAGCCTCTGCTGCACGTGGTTCCAGTACGACGCCGTCGGGCTCACCATCGTCGACGCCGCCTGCCCGCCCAGCGCCGTGTTGATGATCACCAGCCGCGCGTTCCGGCCGGTGTTCCGATCCTCCTGCCGCTCAAAGACCGAGAACTCGTGGCACGTGTTCGACATCCCGATCGCGATCATCACGATCAGCCCGTCCGGGTCCGGCTGCCCCGCGGCGTTCCGCGGCACCACCTGCCCCGCCGCCTGCATCGCCCCGGCCAGGTGCGCCGGCGGCGGCACGTTCACGCCCCCCGGGTACAGCCCGCCCTGGTACCCAAGGTACATCCCCGTCCCCAGGTCGTTGATCGGGATTAGGCCGGTGTTCTGGGCGTGAGCGATCGCGCCGATGGCAAGCACGGCAAACAGGGCAAGGCTCTTCATGGGTTCTCTCCGCGTGTGGTTCGCCCGAGCGAAACGAGGAAGTGGGTGTGCGTATTGCGGGCCGAACCCACTCCAACGCTCTTCAATTTGCGCTTTGAGCTTTGCTCATTTGAG
>CAZMPE010000127.1:0-5943 GCA_964567955.1 uncultured Phycisphaeraceae bacterium
GCCCTCGCCCTTGGCCGCCGCGTACAGCTCGTCGGCGAGGCGGGCCGACATCGGACGCCCCTTCTCGCCGCGGGCCGCGTCGATGATCCAGCGGAAGGCCAGCGAGAGCTGCCGCCGCCGGTTGACCTGCATGGGGACCTGGTAGTTCGCGCCGCCGATCCGCTTGGAGCGGACCTCGACGAACGGCTTGGCGTTCTCGATGGCCAGCAGGAACAGATCCAGGGGCGACTTGGGCGCCTCCGGGCTCGTCTCCTTGGAGAGCCGATCCTGGATGACCTCCATCGCGTCGTACACCACCCGCTGGGCCACGGCCTTCTTGCCGTCGCTCATCACGCAGTTGATGAACTTCGAGAGCGTCCTGTCGTTGAAGCGGGGATCGGGGCGGAGCTGCTGTTCGGAACGCGTGATTCGACCGGCCATGCGATTCTCCCTGGCTCATCTGGCCGCCGAAGCGGCCGCTGTTCACCGGGGCAGACCCCGATTACTTGCCATCACTCACTCAACACGCCGCGACGCCGCGGCGACGATCACTTGCCCTTCTTCGCCCCGTACTTGCTCCGGCCCTGCTTGCGCTTTTCAACGCCGAGGCAGTCCAGCGACCCGCGGACCACGTGGTACCGCACGCCGGGCAGGTCCTTGACGCGGCCGCCGCGGACGAGGACGATCGAGTGCTCCTGCAGGTTGTGCCCCTCGCCGCCGATGTAGGCGGTGATCTCCTTGCCGTTGCTCAGCCGGACCTTGGCCACCTTGCGGAGGGCCGAGTTGGGCTTCTTGGGCGTCATCGTCTTGACAATGAGGCACACGCCGCGCTTCTGCGGGCTGGCGTCCAGGTCGCGCACGCGCGACTTCGAGGCCTGCACGGCGCGGGGCTTGCGGATGAGCTGGTTGATCGTCGGCATGGGGAGCTGGAACCATCCTTCCGGGGTGGGTTGGGCCCATAGTTTAGGCACCCCCCGGGCACGGGCAAGCGGGGTGGGTCGCTGCCGACCCCCCTCCGCCCGGCTGGCCTCGGGGCCCTTCGGCCGCGGCCTACCGCCGGGCCCGCTTCTCGATTTCCTCGTTCTGGATCCAGGTCTTTTCGGCCGTTTCGATGTTGATCAGCTCCAGGGTCACCTGGTAGTAGCTGATGATGTTCCGACCGTCGCGGGACCGCTCCTTGTTGTCCTTGACGTTCCCGACCATCATGAAGTCGGCGTTGACCTCCTTGGCGATGGCCTTGATCGTCGCGGGGTCGTTGAACTTGGTGTCCAGCCGCTCGTCCCGCAGCTCCTGCCGCAGATCCTTCTCCGCCTTCACCCGCACCCGCCCGCTGTTGAGCAACTCACGCTGAATCGGGGCCGTGAAGAGCTCGGGGTTCAGGTAGTCCTGCGTGTCGTTGCGGACGTTGCCCAGGACGATCAGCGGGCGCTTGCCGTCGTTCTCGCGCATCCAGGTGTCGATCCACGGACGGCGCAGGCAGTCGGTGATCATGCCCTGCGCGACCTGGCGCGCATCGTCCTCGTCGAAGCGGTAGTCGTAGTCCGTCGTCTTCGCCGGGTCGCGCCTGTCGATCGTGTAGTTCTCCGCGGCGCACCCCGCCAGTCCCAGCGCCAGCATCCCGCCGATCAGCATCACGTGCGTCTTCATATCGACTCTCCTTGATGGCCCGCCGCCGGCGGCGAGACCGAGTTGACCCTCGCTTGATTACTTCCAGTAATGGGCGACGACGCTCGTCAGCCCGTCTTCTTTCACTTGAATCGTCGACCAGGGCGACGCGTACGCCTCCCGGCCGCCGTACGACTCGTACACCACGCGCGTCCGGTGCTCCCCCGGCGGCAGGTCCAGGAGCGCGACCCGCGCCTGCCCCGGCAGAAAGACCCAGCAACGCAGGTCGGCCCGCTCCGTCATCGCCAGCATCACCAGCCCTCCCACCACCCCCGCGATCTGGACCAGCTTCTGGTCGTTGTCGTGCGCCCGCCGACGCAGCCCCTCCGTCACGACCGCGGAGATACCCGCCTTGATCGCGTACCGCGTCACTGTCCGGGCGTAGATCAGCGGCAGCATCCGGCGATGATTCTCCACCGCGACGGACGAAAGATCCTCGACCAGCGCCAGCCTTTCCGTCCGACGCGTGCCCATGACGCCGGGGTCCGCCCCGCCGACGAGCACCTCGAGCCGCGCCCCCTCCACGCCGCTCGGGTGTTTCTGCAGCCGCGGCAGCTCAAAATGAACGGGGATCGTGCCCAGCGGGATGGGGCCGACCCGCTCGGAGTACTTCGTCGGTCCACGCCCGGACAGGGCCACGACGAGCACGTTGGCGCTGCCCGCCGGCCGCGTGTCCAAGCCCACGAAGTCCGATTCGCTGACCGGCCCGATCAGCCCGCGCTGAAGCCGGATCGACTCCAGCAGCCTCTTGCCCGCGACGCGCTGCAACTCCGGGTCGCCGCTCTTCATGAAGGTCACGGCGGTCAGGTACGTGCCGAGCGGCGATTCGATGAACTCGCCTTCCTCGTTCACGCTCTGGAGGGACACCGGGGCGGCGTCATGGGCGACCCGCGCGACCCCGTCCCCCGCGCTCTTCTGAACGGCCTCGTCGTACTTCAGGTACCGGTCCCGCAGCATGTCGGCCTTCGACGCCATCCGCCGCGCCTCGACCGTTGCTCCGCCCGAGATGTTGCCCGCCTGGAGCTGCGCCAGCAGCTTGAGCACGTTGACGTACATGTACTCGTACGGCTCGGCGATGTACGACGCAGACCGGTCATTGATCGTCCAGCTCGTCACGACGTCGGCGAGCGACTGCTCCTGCCGCACCTCGATCCGCCGCTCGGCGTCGTCGAGCAGCTCGATCGCCTGTTTCGTGTCGCCCATGGCCAGCGCCACGGCGCCGCGATCGAGCTTCCACAGCACCTCGCTCTTGTCGCCGTACATCGACCGCGACTTCGGGTCATCGAGGGCCGCCGCCGCCAGCGCATAGTGCCCGCTCGCGTGGTACAGCCCCAGTTCCGTCCGGTGGTCATCGAACTGCGTGCAGCCTCCGGCCGCAGCCAGCACGATGACCGACACAGGGACCAGCCCCCGAACCCGGCTCCGAGATGTTGCCGCTCCATTTCCCATGAGTGACCACGACCGTAGGGCGTACTTCGCCCGGCCAATGGTATAGTAGACCCTAACTTTGGTTTCACATTCCGCGCGGAAATTCGCGGCACCCATCGCGATCGCTACCGTCTCCCCATGAGCACGCCTCTGACCATCGGCGACTTCCAGAAGTTGATCCGCGACCGGTACTTCCCGACCGACTCCGCCCGCGGCACACCGGGGACCTTCATGTGGTTCGTGGAGGAGGTGGGCGAGCTGGCCACCGCCCTGCACGACAACGCCCCGGGCCGCAATCCGACCGATCAGCAACGGGCCAACCTCGACGAGGAGTTCGCCGATGTGCTCGCCTGGCTCATGACTCTCGCGAACATCAACGGCGTCGACATGGAGCGGGCCTTGGTGAAGTACACCGACCCGGACCGCGTCAAGGGCGTCAAGAACTAGCCGATCACCGCCGCGCTGCTCGGCGCCCTGGCCGGGGCCGATGCCGGCTCGACGCCGACGGGGCGCGACACCTCGATGATGAGCGTGTCGTCCGCGGGCGGGCCCTGCCGATGCTGCTCCACCGCCCGCAGGATCATCGCGGGCCAGCCCCCGCCCTCGTCCGGTCGCCCGAACGCCACGAGTTTCTGTATTCCGACGATCCCGAGGAACCGGCCATCGGCGTCGCGTGCCTCGTTGGCGCCGTCGGTGTACGCGATCAGCGTGTCCCCCGGCCCGAACGGGATCGTGCGCGGCGCCGGCTCAAAGTCCTCTCCGGCGCACGCCCCGAGCACGAGCGCCGTCGAGTCGAGTTGCTCGATCGTGCCGTCCACCGCCCTCAGGAACGCCGGCGGATGCCCGCCGCTGGCGTACGTCATCGAGCCCGCGTCGATCCGGAAGCACTGCGCGGTCACGTACACCGAGTGCGTCGCGAGCGTCAGGTGCACGTACCGGTTCAGCAGCGACAGCACGCCGCCCGGGTCGATCCCGGGCGACTCGGCGAAGATCCGCTCCAGTTCGCCGTGCAGCCGGTTGACGGTGAGCGCCGCCGGGATGCCGTGCCCCGTGACGTCGATCACCACGATGCTCAGCGCGCCGCCCGCTTCGGGCGGCGCCGTCTTGGCGAACAGGTAGTCCCCGCCGATCTGGCGCATCGGCTCATACCGATACGAGAAGCGGACCGGGCCGACCCGGATCGGCGGCGGGAAGAGCGCCTCGTGGATCTTGCGGGCGTCCACCAGTTCACGCCGCATCTCGCCGTACCGCTGCTGGAGGAACTTCAGCTTGAACCCCTCGTACCGGCGCGAGTGCTTCAGCCACGAGATGAACAGGCCGGGCAGCGGATACAGCAGGCTCAGCGCGATCAGCCCCGCGGCGCTCAGCACGCTGAAGCCGCTCAGCACCGTCACGACCCCGGCGTTGATCGCCAGCAGCGGGATCATCGGGCGCAGAGCCTGGCGCGGCGTCCAGGGCAGGAAGATGCACGCGAACATGTGCGTGACCACGAGGGTGTCGAGCCAATGCGCCGCGGGCATCGCCGAGGCGAACCGCACCGAGCGCTCGATGATGAAGAGCGACCCGTCGAAGATCACGATCCAGAACGTCATCTTCAGCAGCATCGCCCGGTCCACGCGATGGTCACGCACGAACCGGTAGCAGACGATACACGCAAGGATGGTCAGCGATTCGAACCCGACCACGAGCAGCCACGCGCGGGCCGCGAGCCCGGGCGGCAGGACGGCGGCCCCGTCTCCGAAAATCCGGCGTGCGATGAACCCGACGATGCTGATCACCGACACACCGGCGACAAACCACAGGAACCAGACGAACCGGCGCGCCAGCAGCGCACTGGTCTCGTGCTCGAACTCCTGGTGGAGTTCGGACGTGAATGTCGAGCTCCGCCACGTCCTCGGCACGCGCCCTCCCGGTTCAGCCCCCGCGATTCGCCCCCGGGACCCAGAGGACATCCCCCGACCCCGACCCGTTCGCGACGCGGGCCAGCACGAACAGAAGATCGCTGAGGCGGTTGAGATACCGCACGACCTCGACACCCGCCGCTCCCGGTTCCGCCGCATTGAGCGCCACGACGTCGCGCTCGGCCCGGCGCACAACCGTCCTGGCCACGTGCAGGGCCGCCGAGAGCGCCGAACCGCCGGGAAGGATGAAGCTCGTCAGCGTCGGCAGATCCGCGTTGTGCTCGTCGATCGCCCGCTCGAGCCGCGTGGTCTGCGCACTGCTCACCCGCAGGCGCGTACCCGGCTTCTCGGCGCTCTCCGGCGGGACGCACAGGTCCGCCCCGACATCGAACATGTCGTTCTGGATCAGACGCAGGAGCTTGCCGAGCTTCGCCCCGGATTCGCCCGCCCGGTCGCATTCCACGATCGCGACCCCGATCGAGGCGTTCGCTTCATCCACCGTCCCGTACGCGCCGACGCGCAGACTGGCCTTGGAGACGCGTCCGCCCGTGCCGAGCCCGGTTGTGCCGTCGTCCCCCGTGCGGGTGTAGATCTTGGTGAGTTTGACCATGCGGCGTGGCCCGGCTTGGCCGCCGGCGTCACGAGCGGTAGTCTATCGCCGACGGATCGGCCGGGAGGCGTGCGCCCCGGGATCAAGCGTCCTTCTGTCCGGGGCAACGGAATGCCGGATCTGGTCATCGAGCGCGGCCTGACCAAGGTGTGGAAATACACCGCCCCGGCCGCTCGCCAGCAGCCCGTCGCCGGCACACTCGAGCCGCTCACCGCGCGCATCCTTCAGGCCCGCGGCCTGACCGACCCCGCGGTGCTCGACGCGTTCCTGCGTCCTTCGCTGACGCATCTGCACGATCCCTCGCTCATGCCCGATCTCGAACGCGCCTGGCGTACGCTGCAAACGGCCGATCTGGTGCAT
>CAZMPE010000127.1:5953-7237 GCA_964567955.1 uncultured Phycisphaeraceae bacterium
GCTGCTCGCCGCCGCTGGATCGGGCGAGCCGATCGCCGTTTACGGTGATTACGACGTCGACGGAGTCACCGCGACGGCGATCCTGTACCACGCGCTGCGGGCGATCGCGCCCAACGCCGACATCCGCACCTACGTCCCCCACCGCGTCGACGAGGGCTACGGCCTCCACGCCCCGGCCCTGACGCAACTGGGCGCGGAGGGCGCCCGGGTCGTCGTCTCCGTCGATTGCGGCGTCACAGCGGTTGAGCCCGCTCGTGCGGCCCGCGAGGCCGGCATCGACCTCATCATCACCGACCACCACAATCCGCCGGGCACGGCCGACGCGCTGCCGCGGGCTTACGCCATTGTCCACCCGAGACTTCCGGGATCGGCCTACCCGTACGGTGATCTCTGCGGCGCCGGCGTCGCGTACAAGCTGGCTTGGCGCCTCTGCACGCTGCATTGCGGCGGGGCGCGCGTGACGGCCGATCTTCGCCAACTCCTCCAGGAGCTGCTCGCCTTCGCGGCTCTCGGCGTGATCGCGGATGTCGTGCCCCTGACGGGCGAGAATCGCGTCCTGGCCCGCTTCGGCCTCGGCCGGATCAAGCACTCGACGAACCCGGGCCTGCGGGCCCTCGTCGAGGCCTCCGGTCTCGCCGGCGACAAGGTCCAGTCCGAGGACGTCGGTTTCCGACTCGGGCCGCGCCTCAACGCCTGCGGACGCATGGGGCACGCCCGTGAAGCCGTTGAGCTCTTCACGACCGCCGGCCCGGAAGCCGCGCCGATCATCGCCCGAAACCTCACGCGTCTCAACGATGAACGACGCGCCGCCGAGCAGCGCATCGTGGACGAGGCCTGCCGCATGGTGGAGGCCAAGGGAGGCGCCAAGCTCCGATCGATCGTCCTGGCGCACCCGGATTGGAGCCCGGGCGTCGTCGGTATCGCGTGCTCTCGACTCGTCGATCGTTACCACCGCCCCACGATCCTCATGCAGGTCCGCGACGGAGAGTGCCACGGGTCGGGCCGATCCATCGAAGGCTACAACCTTCACGCGGGACTCGGCCGTTGCGCCCCGCTCCTCACGAGCTTCGGCGGCCATGACATGGCCGCCGGCCTGCGGCTCTCCGAAGAGAAGCTCGCCGAGTTCGCCGCGGCACTGGAAGCGGACGCGGCGGGCCGGATCGAGGATCACCAACTTCGGCCGTCCGTCACGATCGATTGCGACGCCGGGCTTTCCGAGCTCAACGCCGGCGCGGTCGCACAGCTTGAGCTCATGGCCCCGTTCGGCCAGTCTAACCCGCGCCC
>CAZMPE010000128.1:0-7233 GCA_964567955.1 uncultured Phycisphaeraceae bacterium
AGGCGCGGGCGGCGCTGAACTGGGAGAAGCACTTTGAGCTGAGCTTCGACCCGGACACGGCGCGGGCGTACCACGACGAGGACCTGGACGTGGACACGGACTTCTGCGCGATGTGCGGGCACGACTGGTGCAGCGTGCGGATCAGCAAGGAGATCCAGGAGTTCGCGAGCGGGAAGGCGGAGGGGTTCGAGCGGATGGGCGGGAAGGATGGAGCAACGCCGGGCGCGCCGAAAAAGTCGGGCGCGCTGACGGCGGAGCAGCAGGAGATCCTCGCGAAGCGCGGCGTGCTGAGCCCGGAGGAGATACACAGGTTGGCGCGGACGACAAGTGGCAAAGTGGCAAAGGGGCAGAGTGGCAGAGTGGAGGAAGAGGGCAAACTGTCGTGCCACTCGGACTACGTGGACCCGGAGACGGCGAAGCGCATCCAGCGCGAGGCGGTCGTGCAGATTGATGTGCGGCCGGCGCTGGGGATCGGGAAGGATGAGGAGCGGGTGGTGTGACCGGGTGCCATCGCTCGCCGGCTTTGGGGCGCAGCGGTACGAATACCGGTGACCCTTCCACTGCTGCGCGTCGAAGCGCCGCGAGCAGTGGCACCCGGATTCCAGCTTTGGGTGCCACCGCTCGCCGGCTTTGGGGCGCAGCGGTGCGAGTATCGGTGACCCTTCCACTGCTGCGCGTCGCAACGCCGCGAGCAGTGGCACCCGGACTGTGTCACCCGGATTTCAGACGCCGCGGCAACCGGGCGCGCGTAGAGTGCCACCGACCGTGCCGTGCCCGGCGCCTCTTGAGGAGACCATTCATGTCGAAGACTTCAGCCTTTGCCGCGCACGCCGCGGACAAGCCGCTTTCGCCGTTTTCCATCACGCGTCGCGAGCCCGGCCCGCGCGACGTGCAGATCGACATCCTGTATTGCGGGGTCTGCCATTCGGACCTGCACTTCGCCCGCAACGAGTGGAAGATGACCATCTATCCGTGCGTGCCGGGGCACGAGATCATCGGGAAGGTGACGAAGGTCGGGGCCGGGGTCACGAAGTTCAAGCCGGGCGCGACCGTCGGCGTCGGCTGCCTGGTCGACTCCTGCCGCGAATGCCGCGGCTGCCGCGACGGGCTGGAGAACTACTGCGAGCGCGGCATGGTGATGACGTACAACTCACCGGACAAGCACGGGGCGGGCCCGTTGACGTACGGCGGGTACTCGACATCGATCGTGGTGGACGAGGACTTTGTGCTGCGCGTGCCGGAGGGGCTGGACAAGGCGGGGGCCGCGCCGCTGCTGTGCGCGGGCATCACGACGTATTCGCCGCTGCGCCACTGGAAGGTGGGCAAGGGGACGCGGGTGGGCGTGGTCGGGATGGGCGGCCTGGGGCACATGGCGGTGAAGCTGGCCAGCGCGATGGGGGCGGAGGTGACGCTGTTCACCAGGTCGCCGGGGAAGGCGGAGGACGCGAAGCGGATGGGGGCGCACGGGGTGGTGATCTCGCGCGAAGCGGAGCAGGTGCAGAAGCGGGCGGGGACGCTGGACTTCATCGTGAACACGGTCGCCGCGCCGCACGACCTGAACCCGTTCGTGGCGGCGCTGCGCCGGGACGGGGCGATGTGCCTTGTGGGCGCGCCCGACCGGCCGCACCCGCCGATCGAGCCGATGGGGCTGATCTTCGGCCGTCGGACGGTGGCGGGGTCGCTGATCGGGGGGCTGCGTGAGACGCAGGAGATGCTGGATTTCTGCGGCGAGCACGGGATCACGTCGGAGATCGAGAAGATCCCGATGCAGAAGATCAACGATGCGTACGAGCGGATGCTCAAGAGCGATGTGCGGTACCGGTTTGTGATCGATATGGCGTCGATGAAGGGGTAAGGGACACAGAACCCAGGGACTGGTGTCCCTGGGTTCGGGGGCGAATCGCGGGGCTGGGCGATTCAGGTTCGTGTAGCATCTTGCGTGTGCCAACCTCAGGCCATGCCAGATGACTCGAGCATCCGATGCCATGGCGAATCCGATCTGGCTCGGGACGCCGGGGCAGGGGCGCATCGGCTTCCAGTTCGCGCCGTACCGGTACCGGACCAGGCGGCGCGAGTGGAGCATGCATTGGATGCGGGTCGTCTGTCACGTCGAGTGCGACGCGGGCGAGTGGAGTTTCCAAGACGAGTGCATGACCGTCGAAGAGTGCGATCAATGGCTCGGATGGATCGAGTCCTACGCGGCCGGCGAGCCGTTGCCGCCGCTCACTTTCATCGAGCCCCCGCTGGAGTTCGAAGCCCTCGGGCCGGACCGCGGGATCCTCGTCCGGCTGCGCGCCGAGGCGCTCGTGGACGGCCGGTTCGACGAACACACCCGTTGGCGGGAGGGCGTTCCGATCCCGCTGCGGGTGCCGCCGGCCGCCGCGGCGGACTTTGCGGGGCGGGTACGGCGGACCCTGAGGCTGTATCCGGAACGGTGAGTCGGAACACGAACCGCCCTCCGTCTCGCCGAACCACGGGCGTGTGTCTCCGGACGAGCGGCTGTTGTCTGGTACGCTGCGGCCCATGGCCAAGCAACCGAAAGGCAATCGTGCAGACGTGGAACAGGCGTTCAGCAACGCGTGGGGCGAGATTCGTGAGTTTGTCGCCTACGAGCTCAACGGCGAGTCGGCCGAGGGGGTCGTGCTGGCGCCGCTGGGGCAGCACACGCTCGCTGCGTCGGCGATCGCGGGGGCGGAGATGGAGGGAGACGACTTCTACTGCCGCGCCGTCGGCGCCTTGATCCCGGGGTACGTTCGCGAGGCCGACCCGGACCTTCTGCGTTGGGTGTGGATGACCGAGTGCAAGCGGCGAAAGCGAACAAAGGACGAGTTGGAACTCGCGGGGTGCAACTCGGTCGCGGAGCGGGTGCTGATATCGGCGACGCGCTGGCTGCGTGTCCCGCGGCTCAGAGAGACGGGCATGGAAGTGCTCGTCGACATGGTCGAACGATTCATCAAGGGCGTGTTCTGGAATGACGCGCACTGGGCGATGGGCGCGCTGGTGCGGCACAAGCACTCAGAAGCCGGGCGATTGCTCAAAGAGATGCAGGCATCCAAGTTGGGCAGAAAGCACTTCGCGAGGTTCCTCGAAGCCGTGGCCAAGGGAGATAAGACCGCCTTGGGAAATGCGGATTCCATTGTTGACGGATCGGACGCAAGCGCGGCGGCCTACAAGTTGCCTCGGGAAGGGAAGCGCCTGCTCGATCACCTGCTCAAGTCGGCCAGAGAGTTCTCGTCGATCGGCGAAGTCGCCGAGCCACGAAAGCGCAGGAAGTGAA
Organism: uncultured Phycisphaeraceae bacterium; assembly: GCA_964567955.1. Classification (GTDB taxonomy): domain Bacteria; phylum Planctomycetota; class Phycisphaerae; order Phycisphaerales; family UBA1924; genus CAZMPE01. Next base: position 3,278 of record CAZMPE010000128.1, read on the forward strand.
GACCTTGGCTTGTACCCCGGCGGTGTTTCGGCGCATGCTCTGTATGTTTGCCCTCGTTGCTTGTTTGGCCGGCTGCGTTTCTCCCCCGTTCCGGACGGAGATCGAGGCCGCGAACAGGCAACTGGCGGAGCGGTTTAACGCGGGGGATTACGCGGCGGTGGCGGCGACGTACCTCGATGACGCGGTGCTGCTGGGGCCGCGGGGGTACCGGGTGGAGGGGCGGGAGGCGATCGACGCGTACTGGGTGAAGGAGTGGACGAACGCGAGGTGGACGCTTAAGGTCCTCGGCCTCGAGGGGACCGCCGACATGCCCGTGCAGCGCGGGCGGTCGATCCTCGAGTACGACCGCCCCGGGGGCCGGCACGTCTCGGACGTGCTCTTCCTCGTGGTGTGGCGGCGCCAGCCGGACGGCGCCTACCGCATCGCCGTGGACGCGTACTGGCGAGACGCGGACTGACACGCACGCGACCGAAGGAGCCGATCATGGCCGTTGATATCGTTCCCGTCCGACCCGAGCACGCCCCCGAGATGGCCCGCATCTGCTACGAGGCCTTCGGGGCGCTGCACGACAGGCACAACACGCCGCGGGACTTCGACAGCCAGGAGACGGCCGCGATGGTGATGGGCCTGATCACCGGGAGCCCGTCGTTTCACGGCTTCGCGGCGATCGACAGCGGGCGGCTGGTCGGGTCCAACTTCCTGTGCACGGCGGACGCGGTGGCGGGCGTGGGCCCGATCACGGTGGACCCGGCGTGCCAGAGCCGCGGCGTGGGCCGGGCGCTGATGCAGGCGGTGCTGGACCTGGCGCGGGAGCGGAAGGTGGAGCACGTGCGGCTGAACCAGGAGGCGATCAACACGACGTCGCTCTCGCTGTACACGAAGCTTGGGTTCGAGTGGCGCGACTCGGTGGCGGTGATCGAGGCGACCAACGCCGGCGCCGACCACCGCGGGGTGCGCCCGCTGACCGAGGCGGACCTGCCGGCGGTGGAGGCGATCTCGACGCGGGTGTACGGGCACTCGCGCCGCAACGACACGGCGATGGCGCTGGGGTGGCAGTTCCCCGCGTTCGGGCTGGAGCGGGACGGGAAGCTGTGCGCGTACATCGTGCCCGGGTTCTTCGGGCACGGGTGTGCACCGAACCAGGCGGATATGGCGGCGCTCATCGCGCACGCGGTGAAGAACTCACCGCCGCCGTTCCACCGCATCCTCGTGCCGCTAAGCCAGGGGGGCCTGTACCGCGACCTGCTCGGGCGGGGGTGCCCGACGCTGAAGGTGCTCAGTTACATGACCGTGGGGCCGTACCGGCCGGCGAACGGCGTGTGGCTGCCGTCGATTCTGAACTGAGACTCAGGCGAACGACCGTGCAAGGGCATCACCGTTGATGACTCCGCTATCGTTGCGCATGGCCTACATCCGAACCATTCCGGAATCGCAAGCCGACGGGAAGCTCGCCGAGTTGTACGGGCGGTTCGGCAACCCCGACGGCACGGTGGACGACGTGCTCAAGGTGCATTCGCTCAACCCCGAGTCGCTCGAGGCGCACTGCGCGCTGTACGTGCAGTCGATGCACCGGCCCTCGCCGGTGAGCCGCGCGGAGCGCGAGATCGTCGGCGTCGTCGTCAGCCGCATCAATGGGTGCGCGTACTGCATGGAGCACCACGCCGCGGGGTTGAGGCGGCTGCTGCCGCCGGAGCGGCGGGCGATCGCCGACGAGTTGTGCCGCGGCGGCGACGGCGGGCTGGACGGCCGCGAGCGGGCCATGGCCGCGTACGCCGCGAAACTGACCCAGACGCCGGACGCCGTCACGCGCGAAGACATCGACCGCCTGCACGCGGCGGGGCTCGACGACCGCGAGATTCTCGACGTGGCCCAGGCCGCGGCGTACTTCGCCTACGCCAACCGGATCGTGCTGGGGCTCGGGGCGGTGCTGGAGCCGGCGCACGCGATCGGTCAGTGGCCGGCGGGCAAGAGCGGGTAGACTCGTCCGAAGCTTGGCCGGCGGGACGCCGCTACCATCTCGCATCGCGGAGCCTTCAGGAGCACCGCCATGACCATCGTGACCCGTCGTGAATGCCTCGCCGCGATCCCCGCCGCGGGGGCACTGAGTTTCCTCGCGCACGGGGGCGCGCCGGCCCGCGCGGCGGCGCCCGCGGCCCAGCCGTACGACTCGTTCCCCTCGCAGGACGCGGAGCTGGTCCGCGAGATGGTCGGCGTCTGCCACGGGAACCTGGAGCGCGTGACGCAACTGCTCAAGGATGCGCCGCGACTGGCCAACGCGGCGGTGGACTGGGGGTTCGGGGACTGGGAGACGGCCCTGGGCGCGGCGGCGCACACGGGGCGGGTGGCGATCGCGCGGCTGCTGCTGGAGCACGGGGCGCGGGCGGACATCTTCGCGATGGCGATGCTCGGGCGGCTGGAGGCCGTGAAGGCGATGATCGCGGATGAGCCGGGCATCCAGCGGGTGCGCGGGCCGCACGGGTTCACGTTGCTGCACCACGCCCGGGCGGGCGGCGACGCGGCGAAGCCTGTCTACGACTACCTGAGCACGCTGCCCGATGCGGACGTCAAGACACCGACCGAGGCGCTGATCGCGCCGAACGAGGCGTACACGGGCGTCTATCGCTACGGCCCGGATGGAAGTTCGCTTCTCGAGGTCGTGGTGATGGAGCGGCAGGCGCAGCTCGCGATCCAGCGGCTCGGCGGCACGCCCCGCCCGCTTGCCCATCTGGGCGGGCACGCCTTCCACCCGATGGGGGCGCCGGAGGTCCGCGTCGCGTTCACGATGGAGGGCGAGCGCGCGACGGGGCTGGCGATCACTTCGCCCGCGCCCGTGCTGACCGCGACGCGCGAGTGAGCCGTGCTCTTTTTCGCCGCGACAGTACGAGTTCACTCAGGGAGATGGGCCTATGGATCGTGATTCCGTTGCGAAGCTGTGGAAGGAAGCATGGGAGAGCGGCCTTTGGGCCGCGCCGTGGGGCAAGGCCGCGGAGGGATTGACGGCTCAGCAGGCCGCGTTCCGGCCGCGCATCGGCGACCGCGCCCACAACTCGATCTGGCAGATCGCGCACCACATCACGTTCTGGCGGAACGAGGTGGTGGGCCGGTTCGAGAAGGCGAAGCCGACCCCCAAGGACGAGATCGCGCGCCGGAACTTTGAGGCACCGGCCGAGATCACCGAAGCGGCCTGGAACGCCGCGCGAGAACGGCTCCTCGCGGCCCAGCGGCGGGTGGAGAGAGCGGCGATGGAGACGACCGCGGACCCGCACGAGCTCGCGCAGCTTCTGTCGCACGACTCGTACCACTTCGGGCAGATCATGTACATTCGCGCGTTGCAGGGGTTGCCGTCGATCGAGTGACGTCGCGCGAAACCCTTCTCGAAGTGCTTGCCCCGCGCCGGGGCGGCGTGCTAGCCTGCCTCTCGGGCGTCGAGCGCGCCCCGGAGGGACGAGAAATGCTCCATCACAACATCAAGGTACGGCTCGCCATGGGTGTGATCGCGCTCGCGGTTCTGGGCGCGGGCGCCGTCGCCGATGTCATCCGCCTCGCGTCCGGCGAGACGCTCACCGTGACCATTCTTGAGACCACCGAGACAACCATCCGATTCAGCCACCCGATCCTGGGTGAGTTGACGCTGCCGCGGGAACAGGTCGAGATCATCCCTCCGCCGCGGAGCGAGACCCCGGCCGAACCGGCGCCCGCCGAGCCCGCGGCCCCGGAGCCCCCGCCTCCGCCGGTGGCGCCGACGTCGTTCTGGGATGGATGGAGCCGCAGCGTGGACCTGGGCCTCAACGGCTCCGAGGGGAACTCCGAAGCGGTCAACGGGCGCGTCGCCGTCGCCACCGAGCGCATGACCGATCTGATGGAGTCGTCCGCTTCGATCTCGTTCGCCTACGCGGCAGATTCCGGCGAGAAGTCACGGAGCCGGGCCGAGGCGCTGGCCCGCAACGACTGGCTCT
>CAZMPE010000129.1:0-7209 GCA_964567955.1 uncultured Phycisphaeraceae bacterium
CGCTTCCACGGGTTACGCGATGCTCCGCATCGCTCCACCCGTGGCTACCCCCGGTCGCCCCCTTCGGGGGCGAAGAGGGTCAGTGAAAGACTTTGGACCGGGGATAGTCCGGCACCGAGATCGGCGGCAGAGCCCGCCGGTCTCGGTGGCACGGGGGTGACTCACTTCGGTGCCACCCCGCCACGGGCGTCCAGCCGGTGTCTCCGTTGATCCTCGAACAACTGGCGGCGAGCATCTCTCTTGAGGAGTCTCGTTCATCGACGCCGGTCCGTCCCTCGACCCGGACCTTCGCCGGGCCTCAGGTCCGGTGTCTGGACGCAAAGGGCGCGTCTGGCACATCTTCACAGGCGAGTCGCTGATGGGCGCGCCGGCGATCGATCGCGATTCCGTTCGACGAATCACGGGAGGCCCCAAAGCGGGCGGCCCGTGGCACGAGCGGATCACGCCGAGTTCTTGCCGGATTCAGGGAGGGCCTCGAAGTCGGCGGGGCCGAACATGAATCCGATTTCGCTCCAGTTGTCGTCGTAGGTGCGGCAGCGGACGGTCTGGCCTTCGAGGCCGCGGTTCGTCCAGCCGGGCGCCTCGAGGTAGATCTTCATGAACTCGCCGACCTTGAGCGGGATCTGGCTCAGGAGGCCGAGGCCGCCGCGGGAGATGCTGTGGGCGACCATGGGGAGTGCGGGGCACTCGACGATGTCGGCGGCCTTTCGCGTGAGCACGTGGGCCCGCGCCGGGCAGTGGAGCGGGCGTCGCTCGTGCCGGCGCTTGTTCACGATGTCGGCGGGTCTGGGGGCGGGCACCGGCTTCGGGGCGCCGCTGACTTCGGATCCTTCCGCGGGCGGCGGGACCGCGTCGGGCACCGACTCGATCAGGCGCGACCACGCCTGCACGACGTCCGGGTCGTACTTGTCGGGCGCCTCCTTCTTGAGGATGGCGAGCGCCTGCTGGACCGAGAGCGTTCGTTCCTTGAACGGTCGGAAGGCGGTCATGGCGTCGAACGAATCGACGACGGCGCAGATGCGGCTGGCCATCTGGATCTGGTCGCCCTTGAGGCCGTGCGGGTAGCCGGTGCCGTCGAGGCGCTCGTGGTGCTCGCGGGTCACGGCGATGATCAGCGGGTGGACGTTCTCGAACCGGCTGAGGTACTGGACGCCGGCTTCCGGATGGCCGCGGATGACCTTCCATTCGTCGTCGGTGAGTTTGCCCTTCTTGTTGAGGACGTCGGGCGGGATGGCCAGCTTGCCCATGTCGTGCAGGAGCCCGGCCTGGCAGATGCGGTTGAGGTCCTCGACGTCGGTGAACCCCATCTCGTACGCCAGCGGGACCATCCACGTCGCGACGTTCACGAGGTGCGTGGCCGTGTAGAAGTCGTGGTGCGAGGCGGCGAACAGGTGCGTGAAGGCGCGGGAATCGTTCATCACCAGGGTCGCGGTGGCGCGGGCGACGGTCTCGAGGCGCGGCGACCGGGCGGCGAGCTGGGGCTCGGCGAGCAGCTCGTTCATCAGCTCGAGGCTGGTGTCGTAGACGATGGCGGATTTCTCGACCATCGCGACGGCGGGGTCCTTGGCGATGTCGATGAGGCACTTCTCGGTCTGCCGGCGGAAGGTCGTCTGGTCCGTCATTCGGATGTAGATGAACTTGACGCCGCGCTCGATGAGGCGGCGCTTGTGTCCGTCGGTGAAGCGGGTGTTGTTCGCGCAGTAGAGCGCGAAGCCGGGCGTGGAAGCGTCCGGGGTCCCGAGGGGTGCGATCTGGGGGTCGCCGGGGCGGGCCCTCAAGTAGAGCGCCAAGCCCGCGAGCGCGCCGACCGGTGCGTGGTCGATCCCGATCGGCAGGAAGCCGGCACGGGCCGAGTTGGTGTGGCCGCCGCTCGCCCCGGAGAGGACGACGTCCTTTTCGTTCACCTGCTGCGCGGAGGCCTGGCCCATCACTACTCCCCTGGGTCGCCGGCGCTCAGGATCCGTCCGGAGCGGTCGTTGCCCCATGGCGATCGGGGGCCGGTGCCACAAGCTTGAGTTCTCTGGGGCTTATTCCCCAACGGCATCCCCTGATCGATCGGATCGCGCCGGTGATTCCGGACACGCGGGTGAGTGGGCTGTCCGTGATCGGACGGCGACCGGCTCCCATAACAACGGCCCGCGCGGCCCGGTCCTGCGGGGTTCGGGCGCGCTCGGGACTACGCGATACCCCAGAACCGAACCCAGTTGCCCCATCCAAACCGGGCGATGTCTTCATCGGGCCAGCCGGCGGCGCTGAAGGCCTCGGCGAGGCGGTGCAGATCGGACGGCGAATCGATCCCTTCGGGCAGGATCGACGCGCCGAATCCGCCGTCCATGTCGCTCCCGAGCCCGACATGCTCGCGGTCGCCGACGAGTTCGCAGATGTGATCGACGTGCCGGACAGCGTCGGCGAGCGCGGCGCGCGCCGGCTTCTGCGGCGTGATGCCGGGGCGGAGGAAGGCGGAGAAGAGGTTCAGGCCGATGACGCCGCCGCGCCGGGCGATCTCGCGGATCGCGTCGTCGGTGAGGTGGCGCTGGTTGTCGTCGCCCATCAGTGCGCGGCAGTTGGAATGGGAGGCGATGACGGGGCGATCGGTGGAGGAGAGCAGATCGGCGAGCGCGCGGTCGGAGAGGTGCGAGACATCGTGGACGATCTCGAGCTCATCCATGCGGCGGACGAGGGCGCGTCCGAGATCGGTGAGGCCGGTGTCGGAGGAGGGCGCGCTGTTGCCGCCGGCGTAGCGCGAGCCGCGTGCCCAGGCCAGGCCGATGGCGACGACGGAACGCTCGGCCCACCAGTCGAGCTCATCGGGTGTGCGGATGGGGTCGGCGCATTCGATGAGGATGCCAAGAGAGAGTGGCAAAGTGGCAGAGTGGCAAAGTGGCAAAGTGGAACGGAGGGGCAGAGGGGCAGAGTGGCCGGCGCGACGGTCGGACAGTCGGACGAGGCCGGAGGCTGCCCATTGCTGGTAGCACTCGAGTTGGCGGAGTCCCGCCGCGTGCGCGGCTTCGGCGTCGCCGGCGGGGTAGCCCGAGGCGTCGCTGCCGCCGGATTCGGTGAAGATGGTCCCGAGGCAGGCGCGGACGTTGCCCGCGGCGAGCGCGGGGAGCGTGACCGACGCGGGCGGGTGCGGTTGTGCCGCGGGATCGAGGGGCGCGGCCATGTCGCGTCCGTTGACGGCGAGGTAGGCGAGGTCGAGGTGGGCGTCGAACCAGAGCACGGCGCGGATGGTACGGGGGCGATAGGCTGGAAGGCGCGGGACGGGGTTCCGAACAAGCGTCCGAACAGGAGGGCTGTCCATGAGCGGAGCGATTCGACGGTCGGAGAGGCGCGGCGGCATTCTGGCCGGGTGCCTGATCGCGCTGGCGGTGGTGCTGATCCTCGCCCTGATCGGGGGGATCTATGTGTCGCGCAACTACAAGAGCTGGATCGCGTCGGGCGTGCAGGCGGTCAGCCGCGAGGTGATCAACGAGTCGAAGCTGCCGGACGATCAGAAGGCGGCGATCATCGCGGAGGTCGACAAGCTGTCGACCGACTTCAAGGAAGGCCGGGTGTCCTTCGAGGATCTGCAGAAGGTGGGCGAGGCGATCGCGGACAGCCCGCTGCTGCCGCTGGCCGGGGTGCAGCTGGCCAAGGAGCAGTACATCGATCGGTCGAACATGACGGACGAGGAGAAGAGCGCGGCGAACCGCTCGTTGCAGCGGTTCGCGCGCGGGATCCATGAAGAGTCGATCGCACCCGCGGAGGAGCAGGTCACGGAGGTGATCAAGCCGGTCGTGCGGCTGAAGCCGGGGAACCAGTGGGAGTTCAAGGAGAACCCGACGCGTGAGGAACTCGACCAGTTCGTCGCCAACTGCAAGAAGATGGCGGACGATGCGGGCGTGCCGGACGAGCCGTTCGACCTGAACATCGCGGCGGAGTTGAAGAAGGCGATCGACGGGGCGCTGGGGAGGACGGGGGGATAAGAGGTCGCGCCGCACGGAGCGCACGCCGGGGCGCGGAGGGCGCCGCGCAATTGCGAAGACTAGAAGCCCGCGATGACGCCGAGAAACACGAGCACAATGGTGATCGCGATGCAGAAGATGCTCCAGAGCAGGAGCCCGACGAAGACGCCCTTGGCGATGGTCCAGACGGGGGCTGCTTGCAGGTCGGACACGGGTTCCGGCGCCGCATTCGCAAGGATGACGGAAATCCCGAAGGGAACCTCCGATTCGTCGACATGCTGGCCGGTGGCGCCGGTGACGCCGCGGCCGGCGGCGCAGCGGAGGGCCTCGGCGAGGGATCCGGCGCGAACGTAGAGATCGCGGGCGTCTCCCGTGTACCCGTCGACGCCGGTGACTCTGTAGACCCACTCGGACATGTCGGGCCCCCTTACGAGATGGCGCCGACCTTGTCGGCGACGAAGAACTCGGCCTCGGTCTTCGCTTTCACCTCGTCCACGGTGACGCCGGCGGCGAGTTCGGTGAGGACGAAGCGCTTGCGGGCTTCGTCGAAGTTCATCACGCACAGGTCGGTGATCAGCATGGTGACGCAGCGCTGGCCGGTGAGGGGGAGCGTGCACTTCTTGACGAGCTTCGCGCCGCCGTCCTTGGCGTTGTGGTCCATGGTGACCACAATCTTGCGGACGCCGGCGACGAGGTCCATCGCGCCGCCCATGCCCTTGACCATCTTGCCGGGGATCATCCAGTTGGCGATGTCGCCGTCCTCGCTGACCTGCATGGCGCCGAGGATGCACATGTCGATGTGCCCGCCGCGGATCATGGCGAAGGAGTCGGAGGAGCCGAAGTAGCTGGCGCCGACGCGTGCGGTGATGGTCTGCTTTCCGGCGTTTATGAGGTCGGCGTCGACGTCGGCGTCCTTGGGGAAGGGGCCGATGCCGAGGAGGCCGTTTTCGGACTGGAGCCAGACGTCCATGCCGGGCGGGATGTAGTAGGCGACGAGGGTGGGCATGCCGATGCCGAGGTTGACGATGTATCCGTCGCGGAGTTCCGCGGCGGCTCGCTGGGTGATCTGTTCGCGGGTGAGGGGCATGGGAGCATGATACCGGGAGGAGGGATGGGGAGATGAGGGGATGAGAGGATGAGGGGATGAGGAGATGAGGGGCTGAGGCGATGAGGGGATGAGGGGAGCGGGCGGAAGATCGTGCGGTCAGGTCTGGCGGATAGCCCATTGATCGGAGTGTTGGATCATGTTCACAATCGCCTTGATCAATCGCTCGTAGTCCCGATACAGCGCGGCCGCATCCTCACGGGTCAGATACCCGCACTTCACGGCGAACTCCAGGTGAACTTGAGTCTCCGCGGCTTCCGCCTCCGCGTCCGACAGCTTTGCGACGAATGCGGCTTCGTAGCGGCGTTTCCGCCATGCTTCGCACAGGTTTGCAGATACGGATCGCGACGAACGGCGGACCTGACTGGTCAGCGAGTAGATCTCCTCCTTCGGGAAGCCGCGTGTCCTCCGGAAGATCTCCATGGCGCAGGACACCGATCGCTTGTAGACCTCGAGATCGCGATGCGACTGGACGAGTTTGACTCGTCCCGCCTTTGATCCGGGTGGCATATCCATCTCCCATGAGCGTCGAGCGATCACTATCTCGTGCTTCCCCTCATCTCCTCATCCCCCACTCCCCTCATCCGATTGCACTCGTCGAGGCCAACAGATTATCGAATCTCCGGCCCGGCTCAACGCGCGCGGCGGTCGCCCCGGTTCACGACTCGATCCCCAGTGTCAGTGTGACGACGACGCTGACGTCCTTGTCGATCGTTGAGGTGTCGTAGAGGCCGTAGCCGCTGACCTCGGTCGAGTTGGGTTGCGTGATCTGGATGACGCCCATCTGGGCCCGGCGGACATCGGTGACGCGGCAGCCGGAGCTGCGGGCGATCTCTTCGGCGCGGGCGCGGGCGTCGCGGGAGGCGTCGCCGAGGATCTGGACCTTCAGGTCGGCGACCTTGCTGTAGTAGTACTGCGGCCGGGAGGAGACGACCTTGACGTTGTCCTTGAGGAGCTCGGTGACCGCGCCGGCGGCGGTCTCGGCGCGGTCGACCTGGGGCGTCGTGACGGTGAAGGCCCGCTCCAGTGCGTACCCCGAGACCTCGCGGGTCTCGCGGCCCTGGGAATCACGGGCGAAGAAGGTCGAGGTGTCGATGGCGCTCAGGGCGACTTCATCGGGGGCGAATCCCGCGCCGGCCAGGAAAGCCTTCACGCGTTCGGCGGCCGCGTCGAGGACCGCGTAGGCGTCGGCGAGTTCCGGCCCCTCGCCCTTGACCTCGATCCTCCAGACGGCGAGGTCCGATCGGACGCGGGTCCGGGTGGAGCCCTTGACGGTGATGTCCTGATTCACCTTGGCGCTCTGGCGCGCCCGGGACTCGTACGCGCGGGCGGCGACCACCGTGCTCGTGACGACGCTGACGATGATGCCCGCCGCCACCACGATGGCGGTGCTGAGCAGGTTCAGTCGGACGCGGTACTCCATACCGGTTCCCCCCTTGCTGGATGTGCGGACATGACACATCGAACCGCGTCCGGCGGCGCGCTCAAAGATTCAGAGCGCGATCGCGGCGAGCCCGGCGAGGTCGGGGACTTCGAGGTCCGGCTCGGCATCCGCCGCGGGCGTGGCCCGGTGCCCGGCGTGCCGGTTGACCCACGCCGTGGCGATGCCCATCGACCGGGCCGGCACGATATCGTGGTAGAGGCTCTGGGCGACGTGGAGGATGCGTCCGCCGGGCAGGCCCAGAGCCCGCATGCCCTGCCAGAAGTGGCCGATGGCGGGCTTGTAGGAGCGGGTGTCCTCGGCGGTGATGAGCGCGTCGAGCTCGACGCCGAGCCTGGGGAGCGTGCCGGCGAACAGGTCCCGGTCGATGTTGGAGAGGACCGCGAGGCGGAAGCGCGACTTGAGCGCGGCGAGGGAGCGGGCGGTGTCGGGGAAGGCGGGCCAGTCCTTCACAGATTCGGGGAGCGCGTCGATCTCGCCGGATCGGAGCGGGGCGCCGAAGGACTCGCCGAGGCTCTTCATGACCTCGCGCAGGATCTGCCGGTAGGGCTTGTAGGGTCCGGACTCGGCGGCGGCTTCGAGGCGGGCGTACTCGGCGAGGATCTCGTCGTCGGCGGGGCGGACGTCCCGGGCCGCGAGGATGGGGCGGACGCAGGCGAGGATGCCCGACTCCCAGTCGATGAGGGTGCCGTAGCAGTCGAAGGTGAGGGCGCGGAAGC
>CAZMPE010000130.1:0-7117 GCA_964567955.1 uncultured Phycisphaeraceae bacterium
CGGTGCCGGTCTTGGGCAGTTCGAGCGCGCGATCATCGACCATGACCAGGTCGAGATTCTGCGTCTGGGCGATCTGGCTGACGGATCGGGTGATGGTCTTGTAGATCGACGCGATGGCGTCGCCCTCCTCGAGGTCGATGACCCGCTGCAGCGCCTTGCCCTTGGCCTCCACGGCGGCCTCGAGTTCGAGGATCTGGACGATCTTGTCGCGCCGGGTCGTGTCCTCGGCGGGGACCAGTTTGAGGTCCTCCTTCAAGTTGTTGAGCCTCGCCTTGGAGTCCTCGATCTGCTTCTGGAAGCTCTCCGCCCGCTTCTTCAAGTCGGCGTTGCGGTCCTTGAGTTCATTGAGCGAGTTGGTCACCCTCTCCAGGTCGACGATCGCGACCACGGTGGGCCCTCCCGCGGCACGCGAGGGCGTCCCGGGCGCCTCCCGCTGCCAGGCCATCAGGCCGGGGACGGCCAGCAGGCACAGGGCGCCGGCGAGAGCGGCACGCCTGGCGGAGGGGCGGATCCGGGGGGAGGTGGTCATGACATCAGCCTTTCGAAAGGTGGTTCGGGGCGGTCCCCGCCGGCCGGCCGCGACACGCGGGGCATGGGCGGAATGATAGAACCGGGGCGGACCGGACGGTCCGGGGGCCTCAGAAGGGCACGTCCAGCGAGAACGTGAAGATCCGCGTCCGGTCCCCGTCCTGCTTGAGGATCGGGAATCCGAAATCGAAGGCCAGGGGGATGGGACTCAGGGCGGTGACCCGCAGCCGGAGCCCTGTTCCGACGCTGACGCGGTACTCGTCCACCCCGATCTCGTCGGAAACTGTGCCGGTGTCCACGAACCCGACGACGCTGACGATGTCCTGGTAGACGGGCTGCTCGAGCTGAGCCCCCAGGAAGAAAAGCCAGGTCCCGCCGACGGGGACGTCCGAGACGCTCCCGTCGCCCCGCAGCCCCAGGGGCGAGACCGCCCGGTGGGCAAAGCCGCGGAAACTGCTGCCTCCGAGGTAGTACCGCTCATACGTCGGGACATCGGCGGTGTCCTGCGGGATGTAGGCCACCCTCGCGTTGGCGGAGAGGATCGTCTTCTCGCCGGCGAAGGTCTCGTTGAGCGTGAAGAACGCCGCGTAATCCGCACCGAACTTGGTGAAGTCGAAGTCGCCGACGACCGCGCCGACCTGCTCGACCGAGAAGACCAGGCGCGTCCCCTTGCCGGGGCGGAGACGGTCGTCGGTCGTGTTGCGGGTCAGTTCCAGCCCGACCGCGTTGATCAGGCTGAGGCTCGCGACGTCGAAGATGTCGACCGGCGCGTCGGCGTCGATGTTGTCCAGCGACACCCACTCGTTGCGCAGCGTCACCGCACCCGACCAGCGATAGCCGAACCGGCGCCCGAGAACGAGCCGCCCGCCGTACCGCTCCTCGTCGTACTCGCGATAGATGCGGTTGCGGAAGTAGGCATCGCCGCGGATCGACGTGTTCGTTTCGAACAGATAAGGCTCGGTCAAGGACAGCGAGTAGACCTGCAGACGGTCGCCGGGCTGCAACTCGAGCGCGAGGGTCTGGCCACCCCCGCGGAACGCCCCGCCCGACCACAGATCGTCGAACGAGTCCGGCGTGTTGAAGAGGTCGAAGTTGCGCTGCTGCACGGCGAACCGGCCGAGGAGCCCGGCGTCCGACGTGACGCCGACGCCGAAGTTGAACTCCCCGGTGTTCGTCTCGGCGACCTCGACGAGGACATCGCGGTACCCGGCCAGTTCCGGGTCCTCGGGCTGGACCGTCACCTTGACGCTGCCGGGCTCGAAAATCCGGAGCTGCTCGAGGCGGCGCTCGGTCTCCTTGATCGCGGTGTTGTCCAGCGGCCGCTCGGGCTTCACCTGGATCTGGCGGGCGATGACCTCGTGGCTCGTCAGCGGGTTGCCGATGATCTCCACCGATCCGGTCGTGAAGGGCCGCCCCTCGCGGATGAACAGGAGGAGGTCCACCTCGGGCTTCTCGACATCGCGGACCTCGCGACGCACAAGCCGCATGTCCGCGTAGCCGAGCTTCCCGTACGCCTGCTCGATCGCCTCCAGGCTCTCGTCGAGCCTCTTGGAGCTGTAGACGTCGCCGGCCTTGATCGTCATCAGGCCCGCAAGCTGCTCGGTGGTGAACCGCCCCTGGTCCGCCTCCACGTCGCCGGCCATCAGGAATCGCGCCCGCACGCCCCGCAGCGTGTACATCGGGCCCTCGTCGACGACGAACGTGACGATCGCCTCCTTGTTGTCCGGCGAGGGCAGTACGCGCCGGTCGGCCCGGACATCCAGGCGGCCGCGGTCCCTGTAGTACGCCACGAGCGCGGCGACATCGGAGGCCAGGACATCATCATCGAGCGGCCCGGTCTCGAAGAGCAGGTCGGCGGTCTGCGTCTTGATCGTGGATCGGAGCTCGCGCGCGGAAAACGACGTGTTGCCCTCGAAGCGGATGTCGGTGACCTTGACGCGTTCGCCCTCACGCACCCGGAAGAGCAGGATCCCCGATTCCTCGAGTTCCCCCTCGTCGACGTCGACCTTCGCCAGGTAGTAGCCCTTGCGCCGGTACAGGTCTTCGATCTGGCGGGCGGCGCGATCGATCTGGAACCGGTCCACGGGCGTCCCGGCCAGGGCCCCCACGGAATCCAGGATCTCCTGGTCGCTCAGCAACCGGTTCCCGACCGACTGGATGTCCACAATCGTCGGCTGCTCGACAAGCGTGTAGGTCACCGCGACCGAGCCGTCCTCGAAGCCCCGCACCGAGCTCTCGACCATCCTGAACCGGCCGAGCCGGTTGAGCCGGGAGATATCGTCCAGGACCGTCTGCCGCCGGTAGGGTCGGCCCGCCTCGGTGCGGATCTGGTTGCGGGCGAGCTGATCGAGGGTCGCCCCGACAGGGACCAGCGCCCCCTCGGCGCCCGGCTTGAGCACCAGAACCTCGCGGATCGGCCGTCCTTCAAAGGCTTCGTCGGGCTGCGCCGCCGGGGGCTGGGCCAATGGCTGGAACCCGAGCGCGGCCGTGGAGAACAAAAGACCGGTGCACAGGCCTCCGAGCCCGGCCATGCCGCGCAAGCGGCGAAGAAGGTGACGGCGGTCGGGATTCACAAGCCGGGGACGATACCGGCGCGGGGCCGGTACCACAAACCGGGGCCGGTTCGGCAAATGTGCAGTTGCTCTCCGGGCGAACCCGAAATAGGGTGTCCACTTGCCGCCGATGGGGCGACCGCTCGTGCCGGGTCCGCCAGAAGGAGTAGACGGAGATGCCCAGGTCAGGACGCGTGCTGCGCAAGGCGTCGCTGATTCTCGTCGCCGCGGTCTCGGCGTTCTGCGGCCTGGTCCTGTTGTGGCGTGAGACGGCCGAAGCCCGGCTCAGCGGCGCCCCGACCGAGTACCTCCTGTGGCTGCTGGCGCTCCTGGTCCTTCCCGGTGTCACGCTCGCGGCGATCGAACTCGACCGCCGGGCCAACGCCGGACCCCCGCCCGCGCCGCCCTTTCCCAAGGCGCCCGAGCACGCGCACCCGGGGGCGAGCCGGCGGGCGTCGGCGCGCCACCGCCGGCGCGTGCGTCACGCGTTCGGCCGGCGAGCGAACTGACGGTTACTGCAGGTTGACCGGCATCACGACGTAGACGAAGTCGGTCCCGCTCTTGACGAGGCCCGGCTTGTTGGGCGCCTTGAGTTCGAGGATGACCTCGGGGTCGGCGATGACCTTCAGGGCGTCGGTGATGTACTGCGGGTTGAAGCCGATCTCGATGTTGTCGCCCTCGTAGCTGGTCGCGTCCACCTGGACCTGGGCCTCGCCCATCTCCGGCGAGCGGCTGGACAGCTCCACCTGCTTCTCGGCCGAGTTGAACTTCATCCGCACGCCGCGTGATTCCTCGTTCGTCAGCAGCCCCGCGCGCCGGACGGCGCTGGAGAGGAGGTCGCGGTCGAAGACGACGCGCTTGTCCTGGTCCTTGGGGATGACATCCTCGTACGGGGGGAAGGCCCCCTCGACGAGGTTGCTGCTCAGGACGGCGCGCACGCCCGACTCTTCCGTGCCGATGCTGAAGAGAATCTGGTTGTCCCCGATGGCGATCTGCACGGCGTCGTCCGCGCCGCCCAGGAGCCTCTGCAGCAGGGCCAGGGCCTTGGTGGGGACGATGCAGGAGATGGCGGGCGAGTCCTTCTCGGCCGGCCCGACGCTCTGGCGGCACAGGGCCAGGCGACGCCCGTCGGTCGCCACCATCTCCAGCCGCTTGCCGTCGCGCTTCAGCAGGACGCCGTTGATCGCGTACCGCGAGTTCTCGCGCGCCGTCGCGAAGACCGTGCGCGAGATCATCGTGTTGAGCAGCCCCGCGCTCTGGCTGAAGACCGTCCGGGCCTTCGCCTGCCCGTCCTTGCCGGCGACCATCTTCTCGAACTCGGGCAGGGGCGGGAAGTCCGCGGCCGGGAAGCCCAGGATCTTGAAGTGCGCGTCCCCGCCCCGGACGTGGCAGTCGTCCCCCTCGGCCTCAAGAGTGAGCGTCGGCTCGTGCTCCTCGGCGGAGATGATCTGGCGGAGCTTGTCGGCCGGGATCAGGGCGTCGCCCGGCTCCACCACCTCGACCGGCGCAATCGTCAGCCGCAGCGAGATTTCCGCGTCGGTCGCGGCCAGGATCAACTCGCCGGATTTGCCTGCTTTCCGGGCGGTGAGCCGGACCCCGGTCAGCTGGGGACGGGGCGTTCGCGCCGCGACCACCGCCGAAACGTTGTTGATCGCGTCGAGCAGACCGGCCCGGTTGATGATGACTTTCATGGACAAAAACTCCCGATTCTCCGAAGAGCCCAAGTGTACCCGATCGCCGGGCGGCATACGGTTCCGGGTCTTTCGGGCGGGGACGTCCGGTCGGCTTGCCGCGCCGCCGTCCTTCGCCGATACTCGATGTTTCGCGCGGAGCGCCGCGGGCCCGGAATGGATCGGGCTCTGTGCGGGTGGGGATACGACGAGTCGCCCAGGGGATTGCCCCGTCGGCGACAGAGAAAGGAACTCGACGAATGTCATTCGAAGCCGCAGTGCACGCCCAGGCGATCGAGCTGGACAAGATCTCGCTGGACATGACCGCCGCGGCGGGGAGCGGGCACCCCAGCACCGCCCTGTCGCTCGGCCACCTCGTCACCGTGCTCATGTTCCACACCATGCGGTGGAGCCCGGACTACCCGGCCTATCCGACCAGCGACCGCCTCGTCCTGTCCGAGGGGCACGGCGTGCCGATCGTGTACGCCGCGGCGTGCAAGCTGGGCGTGGTGGTGGGGCGCGACCCGGAGAAGCGCCGCAAGCTGACGCCGAGCGATGCGCGCAAGCTGCGCGAGGCGGACTCGGAACTCGACGGCCACCCGAACCCGATCGAAGGGTTCCCCTTCTTTGACGCGGCGACGGGCTCGCTCGGCCAGGGCTTGAGCGTGGCGGCGGGAATCGGCGCGGCGGCGAAGCGCGACGGCCTCGACCGGCGGGCGTACTGCCTGATCGGCGACGGCGAGAGCCGCGAAGGGCAGATCACCGAGGCGCTGGATTTCATCGCCGACCACAAGCTGACCAACGTGCTGCCGATCTTCAACTGCAACGACTACGGCCAGGCGGCCCGCGTGAGCCCCCAGCAATCGGCGGAGCGGCTCGCGGAGCGGCTCACGGCGATGGGGTTCACGGTCAAGGAGATCGACGGGCACGCGCCGAACCAGATCAAGGCGGCCTTCGACGCCTTCATCGCCAACGCCGAGGGCGATCGCCCCATGGCGGTCGTCGCCCGGACGGTGAAGGGCTGGGGATCGCCGACCCTTCAGGGCGGCGGCTGGCACGGCAAGCCGGCGACCGGCGACGCGCTCAAGAAGGCGCTGGCCGAGCTCGACGAGCGCCGCGTGCAGCTGACCACCTCGCTGACCGGCACCGATGCGTTCGAGATTCAGCCCCCGCCCCAGGCCGCGCCGCGCGAGTACGCCGCGGGCGAGCTGCCCACGCTGACGGCGGCGATGAAGAAGTTCGACATGGAATCGCTGATGCACACGGGCAAGCTGGCGACGCGCCGCGCGTACGGCATCGCCCTGCGGGCTCTGGGCCAGGTCAACGACCGCGTGTACGTGCTCGACGCGGACGTGAGCAACTCGACCTTCGCCGACATGTTCGCCAAGGACCAGGACCTGGCCGAGCGGTTCCTCGAGTGCAAGATCGCCGAGCAGAACATGGTCGGCGTCGCCGCGGGCCTCAGCGCCGCGGGCAAGATCCCCTTCTGCTCCACCTTCGCGAAGTTCTTCACGCGGGCCTACGACCAGATCGAGATGGCCATCAACTCCGGCGCGAACCTCAAGCTCGTGGGCTCGCACGCGGGGATCACCCTCGCCTCCGACGGCCCGAGCCAGATGGCGCTCCCGGACGTCTCGTGGTTCCGGTCGTTCACCACCATCCGCGACCACAAGGGCAACCCGGGGTGCTACGTGCTGCAGCCGGCCGACGCCTTCGCGGCGTACGCCCTGACGGGCGTCATGGCGGAGTACGAGGGCCCCTGCTACATGCGGACGCTCCGGGCCGACACGGAGTTCCTCTACAACGACGACCAGGTCTTCAACCTCGGCGGGTTCGAGGTGCTCCAGCAGGGACGCGACGTCGTCCTGTGCGCCGCGGGGTACATGGTGCACGAGGCGAACAAGGCGCTCGACCTGCTCGACAAGGCCGGCGTGAGCGCGACGCTCGTCGACATGTACTCCATCCCGTTCGATCACGACAAGCTGCTCGACCTCATCAACGCCAACAACGGCTACGTCATCAGCCTCGAGGACAACTACGGCGGCGGCCTGGGGTCGGCGATCGCCGACGCCCTCACCGAGAGCGGCGACGCCTTCACGCTCCGCCAGATGTTCGTCAAGCGCATCCCCAAGAGCGCCAAGACCCCGGAGGAGATGCTCGTGATGTGCGGGCTGACCGCGCCCGAGATCGCCAAGAACGTCATGCAGTTGCTGCAGGTCGTCTGACGCCGGGACCGGCAGGGACACGATCAACGAAAGCGGGCCGCCCGATCGATCGGGCGGCCCGCGGTGTTCGATGGATCAGGAGCTGTTACGGGCAGCCGATCGCGAACTTCGTCTGGAAGCAGCCGAAGTCGGCGAGGTTGAG
>CAZMPE010000131.1:0-7089 GCA_964567955.1 uncultured Phycisphaeraceae bacterium
CGCCCGCTCCTCCGCCTTGATGTCCGCCCAGAGGGGCGAGTGCCGCTGGCGGAAGGACTCACGGATGCGCCGGACCTGGCTCTCCGTCCGCTGCTCGGCCGGGACCGAGAGCATGCGGGCGATCGCCAGCGGCGGGTCGAATCCGTCGTCGGTCCGCCGATCGAAGTAGAAACCGCAGCCGCCGCCGTAATCCGCGATCTTCAGCATCAGCCGGCTCTCGCCCCGCGGCAGATCCAGCGTGATGAAATCCTGATCGGCAGCCGGGGCCCGCGCGCTCCGGTTCTCGTGCACCAGCGCCCCGTTCAGCCACACTTTGATCCCGTCGTCGCTGCCGAGCGAGAGCGACATCCGCCGCGCCGTCGGGGCCGAGATCGTCCGCGCCAGGTAGACCGCGCCCTTCGTCGGCAGTTCGTGGACCACGCCGTCCTTGAACTCACCCCGCTCCGCCCATGCAAGTCCGCCGTACGCCGCGCCCGGGTCCGGGTTCGTCTCCGGTTCGAAAGCGGTGTCAAACACGGCCGCCGCATCGGGCGCCAGGAACGGCCCGACCATGGACCACGCGCCGAGGCTCGACGGCTGCATCGACGCCGCCCCGCCCGTCGCGATCGACAACCGCACGCGCCCGATCGAGTGCTGCTTGTACTTCGACTCGTGCTTCAGCTGCACGCGGATCGCCGTCCCTCCCTCGAACCCGAACGGCCTGTCGGCGACGAACACGGCGATCCGGTCGACGCCCCGCTCCGGCGACTCGACGGCCCAGCCCGTCGCGGGGTCGCCGTCGACCGCGCGACTCACGTGGAACTGCTTCTGCGAGTGGTCGGCGTGCGCCGCGGCAAAGCGGATCGTCTCTGTCCGATCCGGGTCGGAGACCGGCGCCACCACCGCCTGGAACTCGGTCAGGACAAAGTTGGTGTGGGCCGCACGGCCCGGCCCGCCCTCGGGCAGACTCGGATCCGCGAGCGCCTCGAGCCGCAGCGCGCCGATCCCCGTCGCGTCGGTGAAGCAGACGATCTCGTACACGTCATTCGCCGGGTGCGGCCCGCTCGCCAGCAGCGACCCGTCCGGCTGCTTCGTCAGCACGGCCCCCGCCGTCGTCGTGAACGAGAACGGCGACAGCACCGTCCACATCGCGGACTCGGACTCGGCCGCCCCCCGCTCCCACTCGATCTGCGCCGCGTCCGTCTCCGGCATCGGCCCGTCGAGTTGCTCTTCGAGCGACTTCAGCCGCGAAGTGATCCGGTCCCACGCTTCCTGCTGCTCCGGCAGCGGCGCGCGGATCGATGGCTTCGCGTTCCCCTGCTGCCCGTCCATCCCCTCCTCGGGGATCGTGTTGAAGAAGGCGTAAAAGCGGTAATAGTCAGCCTGCGTAATCGGATCGAACTTGTGGTCGTGGCACTGGGCGCACCCCATCGTCAGCCCCAGCCACACCGTCGACGTCGTGTTCACACGATCCACCACGTACGCCGTCTGGTACTCCTCGGGGATCGCGCCCCCCTCAAAGTTGATCATGTGGTTCCTGTTGAAACCCGTCGCGATCTTCTGGCTCAACCCCGCCCCGGGCAGCAGGTCGCCCGCGATCTGCTCGACCGTGAACCGGTCGAACGGCATGTTGTCGTTGTACGCCGCGATCACCCAGTCGCGCCACGGCCACATCTGCCGCTCGTTGTCGATGTGGTACCCGTTCGTGTCCCCGTACCGCGCCGCGTCCATCCACTCCATCGCCATCCGCTCGCCGTACCGGGGCGACGCGAGCAGCCGCTCCACGAGCGCTCCATACGCGTCGGGCGCATCATCCGCCACAAACGCCGAAACCTCCTCCGGCGTCGGCGGCAGACCCGTCAGGTCAAAGCTCAGCCGGCGAATCAGCGTCCGCCGGTCGGCCTCGGGCGACGGCGCCAGCCCCTCCGATTCCAGCCGCGCCAGCACGAACGAATCGATCGGATTCCGCACCCACTCCGGATGCGTCACCCGCGGCTCCTCCGGCCGCCTCACCGGCCGGAACGACCAGTGCGGCGCGTACTCGCCCCCGGACTCGATCCACCGGACCAGGAGCGAAACCTCCGCCGCGCTCAGGTCCTTGCCCTCGTCTTCCGGCGGCATCCGGAAGTCCGGATCGCGCGACGTCACCCGCGCCAGCAGCCTGCTCGACGCCGGATCAGCGCGGGAGACCGCCGACCCGCCCGATTCCAGTTCCGCCGTCGCTCCCTCGGCCGTATCCAGCCGCAGCCCCACCTTGCGCGAATGCTCGTCCGGCCCGTGACACTTGAAGCACTTGCCCGACAGGATCGGCCGGATATCGCGGTTGAAGTCGACCTCGCCGATCGACGGCCCGCCCGCCGGCGGCGGTCCGCCCCGCAGTCCCGTCGCGACGACCCCGGCCGCGAGCCCGAGACCGATCAATCCGACCCCGCCGAGGGGCACGAGCCGCGAAACCCGAGTTCCGCTCCCTGGTTTCCGCATGAAGACGCTCAGCAAGACGCGCGGACAGCACCGAACAGGATCGCTCGACGGAGTATACAGGCACCCAGCCCACCTTCCGCGTCGATCACCGGCGCCGGCGACTCCCCAGTTCGCCCCGTTCCGCGGCCACGAAGCTGGTATCCTCTTGAACAGCCACTCTGACGGGGGATCAGCATGTTCCGATCCGGCCGCTCCCGACCCGCACCGTTCGCCGCCCTGGTCCTCCTGTCGGCCGCCCTCTTGGGTACGCCACAGGCCGGCGCCCAGCCCACCCCCGCTTTCATAGTCAATCAAACCGTCCTCGACGTCGGCCGTACCCAGGTCATCGCCTTCCGCATCGACGGCGCCGCCGCCGACGCGACCTTGGATGCACGCGTCTCCGATCCGACCGTCCTCGAAATCGTGCGTCCCCCCGAAGCCCTCGCCGGCCAGACCATCGGATACCTCCGCGTCCGCCCCCTCAAGACCGGCGCCTGCGACCTCACCATCGGCGCCTCAACGCTGGCCGTGACCGTCGTCGAGGAACGCACCGTTGCCGGACGCGAACGGCCCGGGCCGCGAATCGTCGGCCCCGCGACCGGCGCGGCGGTCTGGGGCAAAGTAGCCGTCGGCGTGCAATCACTCGACCTTCCGAACACCGCCCGCCCGCCCGTGGAAGTGCGCCTCTCGAACGGCTCCACGCTGTCACCCGTCTCCGAAACCTCGGAGCGCCAGGGCCCCACGCGCCACGTCCTCTTTGAGTTCGATGCCGACGCACTCCCGCCCGGCCCGCTCACCATCATCGCAACCGACGGCGCCGGCGCCTCGAGCGATCCCGTGACGGTGCGCATCGTCCGCCCCGCCGACAAAGACCTGACCGCCGGCGAAGCCGAGACGGATTACAAGGTCACCCGCCCGCGCCGCTTCGCCGACGGCCGCCGCAGCGTCGGCCGCGACCCGAGCGCCTCCGGCGGCGCCTTCTACTCCAACTCGTCGGGCAACCCCGCCCTCTGCTTCCCCGTGAAGGTCGATCAGGCCGGCTACTACCAGGTCGTCGCCACCGCCGCGGGCAGCTTCGCCGGCGGCGCCTTCCCCACCATCGCCGTCGTCGTCGACGGCGCGGAGCAACCGTCCACCAACGGCCGCACCTTCGCCGACCACTGGCACCGCGTCGTCCTCGGCGTGCCGATCCTCCTCCAGCCCGGCGAGCGGATCATCACGCCCTACTTCGCCAACGACTTCTACGCCCCGGGCCTCGCCGACCGCAACCTCCGCCTCGACCGCATCGAGGTCCTCCGCATCGCGCCCGCCGAGGCCCCCGCCATCGCCCGCCTCGACGGCGACGACGCTCCCGCCATGATGGGCGCCGAAATGGGAGGCGCCATGAACGGCGCCATGAGCGGCCCGATGATGGAGGCCGGCGGCGATCGCCGCTTCGACGCCGCCTACTCCCCCGTCCGCATCGCCTTCAACCGAGTCCTCAACGGCCTGCCCGTCGCCGGCGGCGTGGAGATCGACGGCACCTGCTGGTGGCCGGACGCCGAGCGCACCCCGCCCCCCACCGTCACGCTCCTCGTCAACGACCGCCCGCAGCCGACCCAGCGCTCCGCCGCTCCGCGCTTCTGGATCGACCCGCGCCTCCTCCGCCCCGGCCCCAATCAGGTCCGCCTCGTCGCCACGACCAACGCCGGCTCGACCGCCACCACGCCGGCCCAGACCATCTATTGGGACTACCCCTTCGACATCACCGCGCCGGACCAGCCGCGCGACTTCCGCCGCTTCAGCATCTACGACCAGGGCTGGGACCCCACCGTCCGCGCCCGCCTCACCACCGCCAAAGGACCGAGCGAACGCCGCTGCGCCGCATTCTCCTCGAACGGTGAAGCCGTCCTCACGCTCCCCGACGACCTCAGCGGCCGCTACGAGATCATCCTCGAATCCCTCGGCGAGAACTTCGACGGACCCGCCATCGCCGAAGTCTCCCTCCGCATCGGCGACCAAGGCCGGCGAACTCCAGGTCCCCACCTGGTGGACGCCCCGCCGCGCCGCGATCGTCGACCTGCCCGCCGGCCCCAAGAGCCTCGTCGTCGCCTTCACCAACGACAAGTTCGAGCAGGGCAAGGGCGACCGCAACATGTGGCTCCAGGCCGTCATGCTCCACGAGCAGCCCGCCGCCGATGACCGCTCGCCCCCCGCCGTCACCATCCGCTACCCCGTGGCCGACCTCCCCACCGTGGGCGCCGCCGACGCCATCGTCGTCGATGTCTGCGACGATCGCTCCGTCACCGCCGTCGAGCTCCTCATCGACGGCATCGAGTCGGGGCACGTCGTCGAGGTCGACCGCGGCATGGGGCGTGTGGTCCTCCCGCTCCTCACCCGCGCCCTCGACGCAGGCCCGCACACCTTCGAGGTCCGCTGCCGCGATGTCGACAACAACATCGGCGCCTCCGGCCCCCGCCCCTTCATCGTCAGCAAGGATCCCGCCGCCGAGCCCACGCCCTACGACCGCGCCATCCGACTTCTCGATCGTTTCGCCTTCGGCCCCGACCCGCGCGAACTCGCCGCCATCCTGACCATGGGCGAGCAGGCCTGGCTCAGCGACCGCCTCGCCCGCTCCATCGAGGACGAGGGCGATCTCTCCGCCTTCGACACGGGCCTCGTCCGTTTCCCCGGCGTGCGCAGCGAGTACGAAGTCCCCCGCCGCGTCCTCGTCCACGCGATGATGACGCCCAACCCCGTCCGCGCCCGCTTCGTCCTCTGGACGCAGAACCACTTCTCCACCTGGATCCGCAAGACCGAGCCCGACCGCAAGTGGGCCGAGCACGGCATGTTCACCCGCCTCGGCGCTGCCCCCTTCATCGAGCTCCTCGCCGCCTCCGCGGGCAGCCCCGCGATGCTCCGCTACCTCGATCAGGAGCAGTCCTACGCCGGCCGCCTGAACGAAAACTACGCCCGCGAACTCATGGAACTGCACACGCTCGGCGTCAACGGCGGCTACACCCAGCAGGACGTCACGAGCCTCGCGAGCCTGCTCACCGGCTGGACGACGACGCGCCAGGGCGACGGCCGCAGCCCCGGCGAGATCTACGACTACTCCTTCGCCTTCGACCCCGCCCTCAGCGACGGCCGCACGCAGAACATCATCGGCATGCGCTTCCCCGCCGCCGAGCGCACCGAGCGCTACGACCGCGTCCGCCTCGCCCTCGAGACGCTCGCCGCGCACCCCTCCACCGCCCGCTTCGTCACCGGCAAGCTCGCCGCCCATTACGCCGGCCCCGACGCCGCCCCCGCCATGATCGACGACCTCGCCCGCGTCTACCTCGAGACCGGCGGCGACATGAGGGCCGTCCTCCTCGCGATCGCCCGCCACCCCGCGTTCTGGTCCTCCCCGGACCGCCTCGCCCACCCGCTCGACTACGCCCTGCGCCTCTGCCGCGCCAGCAGCCATTTCGACCCATGGGGCATGGGCGACTACCTCCAGCGCAGCGGCGCCGGCCTCTTCGACCGCGCCACGCCCGACGGCTTCCCCGAAGAGGACTCCGCCTACGCCGATTCCAACGCCCTCGTGCAACGCTGGCGCTACGCCCGCGACCTCGTCTGGTCCCTCTCCGGCCTCGTCCCCGGCCCCTGGCGCTACAACAACAATGAGCTGACGCCCGCCCGCGCCCAGCGCATCGTCGACATCCTCGCCGTCCGCATGACCGGCCGCGTCCTCGGCGATGCCTCCAACAAGGCCGCCCTCGATGTCCTCGCCGCCGCCGCCGGCAACAACGACGAACGCGTCCGCCAGCTCGCCACCTTCATACCCCAACTGCCGGAATCCAATCTCCGATGATCCGCTCCTGCCCATGCACTCCAGGGTTCCGATCCCCGCTCTGCCACTTTGCCACTCTGCCACTCTGCCACTCCCCCGAGAATCCCCCATGAACCTCACCCGCCGCTACTTCCTCCGTTCGTCCGGACTCGCCGCCGCATACCTCGGCGTCGCCCCGTTCGAGCTCCTCGGCTTCCGCGGCCTCTCGGCACACCGCATCGCCCCCGTCGCCGCGGGCAAGACACTCGTCGTCATCTTCCTCCGCGGCGGGGCCGACGGCCTCAACCTCATCGTCCCGCACGGCGACCCGCACTACGCCGCCCTCCGCCGCGGCATCGGCGTCGGCGCGCCCGGCGCGAACGAAGGCGCGATCGATCTCGACGGCTTCTTCGGTCTCCACCCGCGCCTCGGCTCCCTCAAGCCCCTCTTCGATTCCGGCCTCGCCGTCGGCACCCACGCCGTCGGCTACGACAAGAACACCCGCTCCCACTTCGAAGAGCAGGACGTCTGGGAGACCGGCATCATCGGCAACACCGTCAACTCCGACGGATGGGTCAACCGACACCTCGCCACCAGCGAGGGCCGCGGCCCCATCCGCGCCGTCGCCGTCGGCGACAACCTCCCCCGCATCATGCACGGCAAGGCCCCCGCCTACGCGATCCGCGGCGTCGAGGACCTCACCATGCCCGTCTCCCGCGGCACCGATCCGAACCTGATCGCCGGCGCCCTCGAGCACGCGTACATGGTCGATCCGCAGGCCCACCGCGACCCCGCCCGCTCGCTCCTCGCCGACACCGCGAGCACAACGCTCGCCGGCATCGAGCAGCTGCGCGCCG